>JAIRYN010000031.1 GCA_031267575.1 Synergistaceae bacterium
TGGAAAGTCTGTTCGTTTGATACTGTTCAGTTTGCGCCGTAGTGCCATCTGGTTAGGTTTTGGGTTTGCAGAGTCGGCTTTCCACGCCTCGTACTGCCGCTTCCATTCAGCCAACGCCCAATTGTATGCAAATCGGGCGCAACCTGCCGCACGGGCAAAATATGTTGCTTGCTTGTTATTCGGATTGAGGACTATCCTATGCGCTATCAACATGATGGCCGCCTATTATATGTTCTGTTTTGATTCGCCCGATTTTTTCCCAACGCCGTAGCACTGTGATTGAAACCCCTAATGTTTCAAATGTTTCACCTATGCTTAACAATCTATTCATAGTTACTATATTAACATAGATTTAATTATATTTCTATCGTACTGTTCACACCCCACGTGGATTTTTTGGGATAAACTTTTCGTAATGATACATTATGAGAAAGCGCTGTGGAAGGTAGAAGTTTTGACGAATTTTATTTCTGGAGGTTTTATAGTGAACGTTATAAACGATCATGTGAACGATCATGTGAACGATCAGTTGAAAGCCGCGGCAGTCCTCAGGGACGCGATGGAAAAAATAATGGAAGAAAAAATAATGGAAAAAATAATAGGGGACATGACCTTCGATCCCGCTCTTGATCCCGCTCTTTGGGTCTACAACCCTTTGACCTACGCTTGGCCGGCGTTCGAGGAATACGTGACCCGCTACGGCAAAGGAGAGAAGCGGGTGGTTTTTCTAGGTATGAACCCAGGCCCCTGGGGTATGGCTCAGACCGGGGTTCCCTTCGGAGAGGTCACGGCGGTGCGAGATTGGCTGGGAATTTCCGCGCCCATCGGACGACCCCGCCGTGAACACCCCAAGTATCCCATAGACGGCTACGCCTGCAAGCGCTCGGAGGTCAGCGGCAAGCGGCTGTGGGGGCTTTTCAAAGAGCGTTTTGGCAGCGCGGACTCCTTCTTCGAGGAGCATTTTGTCGTCAACTACTGCCCGCTCCTTTTTATCGAGGCATCACCCTTAAAGAATGGCAAGGAGGGAGCGCGTAATCTGACCCCGGACAAGCTGAATCCAACCTTGCGCGCGCCCCTTTATGAGGCCTGTGACGTTTACCTGAAAGCCTTGATTCAAGCGTTATCGCCCCAATACGTGATCGGAGTCGGCAACTTCGCAGAGGCTCGCGTTGCGGCTTTGGAGAACGCGCTCGCCATGAATTTTAGACCGAAGGTGGGCAAAATTCTGCACCCCAGCCCCGCGTCCCCCCGAAGCAACTCCAACTGGAGCGGTGAGGTCACACGGCAGTTGGAAGAACTGGAGGTTTGGCAGAACGGACGTGTAAGAGTGTTATAAGAGTGTTGTATCAGTAGCGTTCTTTCAGGCCGGCATGGTCCATACAAACCAATGTCAACAACTTAAAAAATTTAACGGAGTCGGGGCGAGTCCCCCGCGGTTTTCTTGGGTTACGGGACATAATCTCACGTTTTTGCTTAAGCTTAAGTTGTTGACATTGGTGTTGTTGATATTGGTTATGAAACTTTTCTCGAATTAATCTTTGAATTAATCTTTTCGCCGCTTTAGGGTCCAAACCGCTCCCAGCGCTAAAGGAAGCAAGGGCAGGAAACCCATCCCCGCGTCGCAACCGCCGCCTCCCCCCCCGCCGCTTTCGTCGCTCTCGTTGCCGTTTTCCGTGTCTTCTGTATCTCTAACGCGTTTCAGTAGCCACAGAGAACCCTTTGCCGTACCGTCCGCGGCGCCATCCGCCACAACCAATCGTCTGTCGATGAGTTGCGGTTTGCCGTCGCTCGCGGCCTTGACGTCACCCAAGAACATTTCCAGGGACAATGTCAATCCCTCATCGCCGTTGTTCTGACTCAAGGACCCGCTGGAAACGACTCTCGCCGCGTTGATGCCGAACTCTCCGTCCGCGTCCACCACAGGCGTCATCGTTCCAACCGCGTCCTCGAAAACCAGCTTGAGACTGTCGAACAACTGCGCGACACTGACATTGGCGCTGGCCTCGGCGAGATTGGTGATCTCCGTCGTCTCACGCCCCAGAATCTCGCTTACGTCTTCCCAGCTCATGCTGTAGATGAACTTCAGCGGCACTAACGAACCGCCCCCGGAGGGCAGAGATCCTACGGATACGGCGATGGACGGCTTGGCCGAGACCCATTTGTCGCCCGTGTAGCTAGGCTTGGAGTTAAAACTGACCGCGCCCACGCTTGGAAGGTCCGACATATGAGAGGCCGTCACGCCGTAAGCGATCTTGAAGGTGGTCGCGAACGCGGCTTTCATCACGTTTGTGGGATCGTCGTTCAAGAAATAAACCTGCTCTGCGTACTGTTGCAGGCCATCGTTGAAGTCGATCAGTCTTGTCCAGACGTCGGGATGGATATTGGTATAGCTCCACTCCTCGGAAACCACAAGTTCCGCCGAGTCCTCGGCGTGGTTGTTGTTGAAGTCATACCCCTCGGTGACGACGCCGATCTGAGTCGTCCCCCTCGACAGGGAAACCAGATTTCCGTACTGATCTATCGTCGCCACGCGCGGGTTGCTGCTGCTCCATCTGACGGGCTCGACGTATGTGGACTCGCCGTTCTGATAGTAAACCAGAGCCGTCAGGCTGCACGTTTGGCCTATCTTGACCATCGTGTTGGGGATGCCGCTCATAATGATGTACGCAATCGTCTTACCGGTCGGCGGAGTAGGAGGAAGGCCCCCGTCCTCGCGCTCGAAAGCCCCCACGTCGCTGTTGCCCCCTCGCGGATTGGGGCGATCCACCCCACGCTCATCGGTGTGAGTTATGCGTTCGGTCCCGAAGGAGTCGTTAAACAAGTTCATAGCGATGAGGCCCGGCATGTAATCCAACGCGGGGTTGGTTGCCTCCGGAGTGGTCGGGGCCGTCTCCAGCGTATTCAAAGTCTGCTGTATTTTCAAATCGGACCCCACCATTATAGGAGTCATGCCGGAGCGGGGGTTGGCGGCGAGCGCGTTGGAGCCGAAAATCAGATTCCTCGTGTAGTCCCGACCGTACCTATCGGAACCGCCTCGGCTATTTTCCCCACTGACGCCCTCAGCCGCCGCCCAGTCCACGTTCGCGGACGGCCCGCTTGTCATCTGCGCTCCATAGTTGCCCAAAATGTTATAGCCTCTGGAGATGATGGTCCCCCTCGCCTTGAAAACATCTTCCCCGAAGGTGCCGGTGTTGCTGACAAAGACCGACGCCGCGAACTTGACGATCGAGGCGGCAGTATAAACGGCGCCGCCCTGTCCCCCGCCGACGAGGTTTTCCGTAAACGTGCAGTAAAACACGACGGAATCCTGCGTCGATCCGCTCATCTCACTGAGAAAAAGAGCGCCGCCTCTGCCGTTTCCTGCTGTGTTGTCCACAAAAGTGCAGTTGCTGAATTTAAACGTTGCCGCGTTGGTGAACACGGCGCCGCCCTGCGCTCCGCCGGCGATGTTGCTCGTGAACGTGCAACTACTGAACAATAACCTGTTGCCATCGACAGAAACAGCGCCCCCGCTACCGTCTATCGAGTAGTTCGATTCGAAAACGGTATTGGTGACCCTTGTCCTGTGGTTGGCGCCTGAGAAGTAAAGGGCGCCTCCGTCATTTTTAGCCTGATTCAAAGCGAACCAACAGTAGTCAAACTGGCTTTCTCCATCGCCCTGGTAATAAACAGCGCCTCCAAAACCACCCTGTGGTTCGCCCGCGGCGTTATTGGCCCGGAAAGTCGTTCTCGTCGCCACGACGACTCCAGCGCAAACGCCTCCCCCAAATTTCCCCGCGATATTACCCTGATTCTCATCTCCGACGACGCAGTTTGTCAAATCGCTTCTAGTGAAGCTGTAAATGGCCCCGCCGTTTCCCTCTTCCGCCCTGTTATTTGTGAAGATGACGTTTGTGGCGGACAAACTTTTTTGCGTGTGCAACGCCCCGCCGTTTTGTCGGACGGTGTTTCCGTCAAACGTTATGGATTCCGCAGGCGTCACACTGATATTATCCATGGCGAACACAGCGCCTCCACCAATTTTTTCGTCGTTGGTGCCCGTCGCGTGATTTCGGCCGAAAAAGCCTCCCGTTATTCGGATTTCTCCTCCACCGTAAACAGCGCCGCCGGAACCTCCCGCAGTGTTCTCCGTAAAGTCTCCTCCGCTGACGCTGACCACCGAGGCATCGAGTCCCGCAGTGATAGCTCCGCCGTTGCCCGCAGCCTTGTTAGCGGTAAAGGTTCCTCCACTTACGTTGACAGCTCCGCCGGCGTAAAACGCACCTCCCGCTTGTTGCGCCTCGTTTGTGGAAAAGGTTCCGCCTCTTATCGTCGAAAGGACGGTTCCCGCCGAGACAGCTCCACCATTGGCCGTGGCCCTATTGGCGATAAAACTTCCACCGTCCACGTCGACGGCTCCGGTGGCATAAAACGCGCCTCCCGATCCTTCCGTCACATTTACGGAAAATTCTCCGCCGCTTATCTGGCCGCTTCCCGCCGCGACGGCGCCGCCGTTGCCCGTGGCCCTGTTGGTGGCAAACCTTCCGCCTTCTACTCTAACGGTTGCTATGTTGCTGTAAATAGCCCCACCGGAAGCTCCCGCGACACTGTTCAAAAAAGAAGCGCCCTCGCGTATCGTCAACCCGTTCTCCGCGAAGATGGCCCCACCGTCATGCGTGGCGGTGTTGCCGCTAAAAAACAAAGTCCCGGAGAACACCGTGGGCACTGTCCTCAAGTATAGCGCCCCGCCGTCGATCGCGCTGTTATCGGTAAACGTGATGCCAGCCGTGCCTCCGGCAAATGAAACGGACACGACCCCAAGATCGGCGTAGACGACCCCTCCGTTGACTACCGCACGGTTGTTCGCAAATGCCCCGCGCGTGAAAGCGACGGTTCCCCCTCCTCCGACGTAGACGACCCCGCCGTTGCCTGAGCCCGTCGTATAATTGCCCTGGAATACTCCGTCCTGGAATGTGACGGTCCCGCTCCCTATGTTGGCGACTCCGCCGTTGCCTGCCGTCCGGTTGCTCTCAAATGTTCCACCCTCGAAAGCGACGACTCCCCCTCCTCCGACGTTGACGATCCCGCCGTTGCCCGCGCCCGTCGTCTGATTGTCCCGGAATGACCCGTTCCTGAACGCGACGGTCCCACCCGCGACGTTGGCGACCCCACCGTTGCCTACCGCGTTGTTGCTCGTAAATGTCCCGTCCTGGAACGCGACGGTCCCACCCCCGACGTTGACGACCCCGCCGTTGCCCGCCGCGCTATTGCTCCCAAATGTCCCGCCCGTGAACGTGACGGTCCCGCCCGCGACGTTCACGACCCCGCCGCTGCCTGAGCCCGTCGTCTGATTGCCCCGGAATGTCCCGTTCCTAAACGTGACGGTCCCACCCTCGACGTTGGCGATTCCTCCGTTGCCTGCTGTTCGATTCGTCTCAAACGTCCCGCCCTCGAAAGTGACTTCCCCGGTCGTGACATTAACGACTCCCCCAGTCGTTTGGTTACCTGTGAACATAGCCTCCTGAAAAGTGACAGTGGTGGAAGTATTTATAGTGATCCTGCCATTGTTCGCGTTGCTGACTGTGAGGTGATCGAAGACGACCGACGCGTTATTGATGATATTGATCGCGAAATTCGTTCCGGTAAACTGATTGCCGCTTCCGTTCAGTCTCACATCCTGGGATATCTCGACTACAGCATTAATAGGGAGGTCTATGTTGCCGCCCAAGTTAATCGGATTATTGCCGTTGCCCAACGCAAAATTCAGCTCGTCCACATTGTTGACCGTCGCCGACTCCGCCCCCCATCCTACTCTCGCTGGCGCCAGCGCCAGCAAGCACACCAAAACTAAAGCAAACTTCTTCACTTCGCACTCCTCCCTTTCAAGATCACGGGCACGCAGAATAAAACCAGCAGAGCCCCCAGGACGATGGTATCGCACCCGCCTCCGCTTCCGCTTCCGCTGAGGGATTCCTGGCGACCCGACTGGGCGCGCGCCGGAGCCACGAAAACCTTCATGTCCCACTTGCCGTTGACGACGCCGTCCGCCGCCACAATGTAGCTGTTGGATGTGGCCGGAGTCGTGTCGTTCACAAGGCGAACGGCCGCCCTCGAGTCCTTCGCGCTGTCCATCATCATGACGATGAAGCTTATCGTGAGGACATTCCGCTGCTCATCAAGAAAGACTTTCACCGTTTTGTCGTAACCGTTTTGCTCTTGCAGCCACTCGGTCAAGTTCAAGTTTTCCCCGTGGCTGTCCTGCAGATAAAGGCAGAAGGCGTTGGCGAAGAGGTTTCGGATATTGCCGGATTTGCGCCATTCTTCCAGCAAGGCGTTCCAACGGAGGCTCAGCAGCTGGTTGGAGCGCGGCACGTTGAAAGTGATGTGAAGGGGCAAAAGCCCCGAACCGGCCATCCGACCTGGAACGGTCGCCTCCACCCCCAGAGACGCGATCACGTCGCTCGCGATATAGGCGTAACTCACGGCCCCGCTCATCACGCCGTCGGCGGGATCGGGCATTTGCGCATTGGACCCTCCCATCGCTTTCCCCACATTGCTCAAAAAATCGGCACCAGCCGAGAGCAATTGAAAGCCTGTCGCGATGTAAGCGCTAGGGGTGGCCGCGTCCTTGAAGGTTCCCAGATCGAGCCCGAAGATCGAACGATGGGTGAGGGTGAGGTTACGGAACCCCGCGGCAGGGTAGTTCGGGTCTATGGGATACATGCGAAACGCGTCTTTCACCCCGCTGACGACGTTGAAACTTTGATTGTAAGTGGTGACTAAACCGGGCGGAATGTGACTCAACTCGTCCAAATCAAACCTGCTGGGGATGTCGGACGCGGTCGGTATATCGAAAGCCCAGCGACTCGGGGCGAGGGTCACCCCATCGTAACGGTGAAGGGCGTAACGAATGGCGGTGCGGTTAGTGATCTCCGTGGACAGTCGGTAGTATACCGCGTTACTGTCGGTGGGCAGCTTCGGTATAGGAACGAACACCCAATCGGCGGTGATCGGAGTTTCGTCGTCGATGACGCTCCACTCGAAACGGTCATAGGCCGCAATATTCCCCCCTCCCGACGCCACGCTATCTCGAATCATAGCCTTGAACAACAACGGCTTGCCCTCCGCGGTTCCGTCATACACGTTAGCGATGATGAATGGAACCTGCAAGGACTGAGAAGGGGCTAGGTTCGGGTTCTGGTGAAAAATGAAGTTCCCTCGCACACTCTCGTAAACCTCAGAGGCGTCCTGGTTTTTGACGAAATCCAACTGGTAGGCTTTTTGGGGTCCAGATGTCTGGCCCACAGGGGTTTTCAGCACGGCGTAGAAGGCGTTGTCTACTTGCACATCCTGAGTGTAAGCGCTTCCCGCCGGGTAAGGGGGAGACGCGTCGAAGCTCACGGTCATCGTTCCCTGTCTTGCGGGCAGCACCAAAAAAAGCGTGTCGATCGTGGCCGACGTCACACCACCGTTCATTAGCAACACGGGGTTACGCGCCTCCACAATATTCGTGACGGCGTTCAGGAAAACGTTCGTGGGAGCTCCTCCCGTGTCGTAGTTGCTCGTCACCACCATCCACTGGGGACCCTGACCAGACGGACGAAGAAGGTCGTCAAATAGATATAGGGCTTCCGCTTCAGTAACCGGTAACACCGTCAGAACCACCGCCCAAACCATCAAAGCGGCCCAAGTTTTGCGCGTCCAAATTTTCCCATTCCGAGCATTCCCATTCCGAGTTTTCCACATCCAAGCTCCCAATTTCAACTCCTCCTTTGTTCCCAATCCATTATCACAATCATATATCACATATCACAATCATAAGGCGACCATCTTTGATTATCTATTTTGATTATCTATTTTGATCATCTATTTTTGATCCTCTATTTCTTCATCGGCTATCGCGCTTTCTTCTTTTATACGCGCTATACGCGCGAGTTCTAATACATGTGTGAACTCCAGAAACGCCGTGATGATGGAAAGGTGCTCAGTGGGTCGCAAAAGGGCCGCCCGCGAGAAACAAGACCCCACTCTTTTGACCCTGTCCGGGTATTTGGGGTTGTCGGGGTCCGCTCCGGTCAAGGCGGCGTAGGCCATCATCGCTAGCGCGTTGGCAGAGGGAACAGCGCTGTCCACGGCCGATTTGCGACGGTAAAAGATATACTCCTCGTCGGCGGCGGAAAGGAAAAATCCTCCTCGTTCCTCGTCCCAGAAGCGCTCCTCCAGTTTCAGAGAGAGGTTTTCTGCGTACTTCAACCAGTCTCTCTTCTGTTTGCTCATCGTCGCGGACTCGTAAAGCTCCATAACTCCCCACATCAGAGCGGCATAATCCCCAGGAAGCGCGGGAATGGCGGCCTCTTTCGCGCAATAGCGGCGTCGCCAGGAGCCTTTGGGGTCCACCAGAACTTTTTGCAAAAAAAGCGCGGCCCTTTCCGCGGAAAGCGTCCATTCTTTTTTCTCGAAAATGCGTCCGGCGTAGGCCAGAGCTCCGATGATCAAGCCATTCCAGTCCATTAAGATTTTGTTGTCCACCAAGGGTTTCGGCCGTTTCTCTCGCGCCTTGAGTAGAAATTTCCGGTCGTTTTCCAGGCGTTTTACCAATTCCGGCGGGCGAATGCCGTAACGCCTCGCCACCTCCATGTAGGGGATGGCCTCGTAAAGCACGTTGTATCCCGTCTGCCTCCCTGTCGTCTCATTGGTGAAATTCCCGCTCGGCATGACGGCGTAGGCCGCACAGAACAGTCCCGAGTCGCCCTGGGGCAGGCTCACGCGAATCTCATCCTCTGTCCAGATGTAATACTTACCCTCCTCTCCCTCGCTGTCCGCGTCCAGGGACGCCCAAAAACACGCCTCCGGGGATAGAAAATCCCGCGTGACGCAACTCACGATATCCTCCGCGAATTTGAGGTAGAAGGCGTCCGGCTTCATCTCCTGAGCCGCCGCCGCCACCCACAGAAGCATCGCCTGATCATAGAGCATCTTTTCAAAATGAGGGACCGTCCAGCGCTCGTCCGTGGTATACCGCGCGTATCCGCCACCTATGTGGTCGTGAATCCCTCCTGCCCACATTTTTCGAAGCGTCAGATCGACCATGGAGAAAATCTCCTCTTCCTCGTAAGCCGCGCTCCTGCGCAAGCTCCGCGCGAACCGCAAAAGAAAAAGCAATTTTGGAGCGCAAGGGAACTTTGGAGCGAAACCAAATCCACCCCAAATTCCGTCGAACGAGTTCCTTAACTCTTTCAACACCATTCTTGCCTGGAGTATGCTGATGGGACCTCCAGGGATGATGGGAAACCGAGAGATCAACGTGTCCGCCAGGTCTTTAGCGCCCTGTAGGACGTCTTCTTTCTGGGTCAGCCACAGCCATTTGACCCGGGGGATGATGTCGGCCAAGCCGGGCATTCTCCCTATCGTCCGCTTCGGCAGAAACGTAGCGGCAAAAAAAGGCTCTCCCGTAGGAGTCAAAAAAAGGTTGAGCGGCCATCCGTCGTTGCCGTTCTGGATCTGGCAGATCTCCATGAACAGCGCGTCCAGGTCGGGGCGTTCCTCTCGGTCCACCTTGATTGAAACACACACGTCGTTCAACAGCTCGGCGACTTCCTCGTCGTTGAAACACTCCTTTTCCATGACGTGGCACCAATGACACGAGGCGTACCCGATAGAAAGGAAAATTGGCTTGTCTTCTTCCTGAGCGAGCTCGAAAGCCTCTTTACCCCAGGGATACCACTCCACGGGATTTCGAGCGTGTAGCAGAAGATGGGGGCTTTTTTCCCCGGCTAGCTTATTTTCGCGCGGCATGTTCATGATATTCACGTTTTCCGCCTTTTTCGCCCGCGGCGTTCGCGGCAAGATTTCTGTCCTTGGCGGCAATGGGCAACAGATCCTCTATGGAGTCAATCACGCGCCAGGCCCCCAGCTCTTCGAGCCGCGTCCGCGTAAAGTTTCCCGTGGTCACGCCGATGGCGCGGACCCCCGCGGCGAGTCCCGTCGCCAGATCTACGTCGGAGTCCCCCACGTAAAGCGTCTCCTGACGAGCGACGCCGAAGCGCTCCATCAGGTTCTCCAACATGGCGGGGTTTGGCTTGTGAGGCAATCCGTCGATGGGGCCGACAATCGCGTCGAAGTACTGGGAGGTTTCACTTTTGTCCATTGCTATCCGGGGATTGTACCGGTTCGAGGCTACGGCGAGAAAAATCCCCATTTCCCGCAAGGCCGTCAAAGCGCGTGGAACGTTGGGGAACGGACGTATTTCATATTCGAGAGGCGCAGCTTTCTCGCGGTAGAGGTCGATCCATTCCCGCCTCCACTCGCCCCAGATTCCCCGAAGAAAATCCTCCAGAGGAAGGGCCGCGTATTCCAACACCGTCTGACGGGTGACAAAGGGCTTACCGAGCGTATGAGCCACTTCATTGATCGCGCTCGCGATCACGTAACTGGAGTCTACGATCGTCATGTCATGGTCAAATACTAACAACTTTACCAAATTCAGCACCTCGTTATTTCTTTATATTCCCATATATTCCCATATGATATTTCTTTTTCTATATAATATTTCTATAATTTATAATAATTTTTTTCTATAATTTTAATAGATGAATTATCCCTAAATTGTGAAAAAGCCCCTTCGAGTGAACCGCACTTTCAAGCGGCACACGTCTCAGCGTCTCGGACGAAAGCGCTTTTGATGATGTTAGCACGCATATTGTGCTCTGTCTTCCTCTTTTTTTGTTGTATCATAGCCCATATCGGCTTCGAAATTTTGACGTCGTCAGATTTTACAGTGGAGGTTATCTCATGCGTACGGGCTTCTCGATGTGTTCTTTTCCGTTCTCCGTGTTTCCATTCAGCGAAGCGATGGTACGTGTGACCCAATGCGTCGATTTCTATCTTCGGAGTGCTTCATGAGCGACGACGATTTTCTGAAGGAGCCTGGCATCAGGGTTTCTACGCAATGGCTTTTTTTGCCTCCTATAACGGCGCTTTGCACCGTGGTGGTAGCGGGGTTATTTTCTTCCGACTCCCGTGTTCCCGTAGACGACGCGATATGGGGACTCTTGGGGTTATTTTTCATCATCTTGACCGTTCTTTATGGGATCTTCATCCGCAGAAATTTTACTAAGGGTTTTTTCCCCGTGCAACTTATTGCCCAGGGAATCCTGCTCTGCCCTCTGTCTCTGAAGTTGGGGGCGAGAATGTTTCAGTGGGTAGGAGTGATTCTGGCGATTTGCGGAGCCGTGGTGCTGGCGGTGCTCTACTACCGTTTCCGCCCCGTGTCCTCAGGGTACACCTATGTACCGGAGTTTTCGCCGTATTTCACTTTTCTGCCGCTGCCTTGCGCCATTACCGACGCGGAGGGGAATGTCATCGCCGTCACTGAGGTTATGCTACAACTGACGCAAAAAAAACGCGAGGCGGTGGAAGGAGAAAAAATCTCCTCGATCCTGCCCCTCGACCAAGAGACAATCGACCTGGCCGGCAGGTCCTGGAAAATCCTCCAAACCCCTATAAAGCGACCTTTCGCCGAAACAGAGGAGACGAACTACTATTTCCAGCTCGAAGAAATGCGGGACGTGGCTATCACCTTGCCCTCATACGTCAGTGAGGAGGCGATTTTCATAGACCCCGCTACCTCCCTTTACACTCGATCCTATGCAGAAAGGAGGGTGAACGAGGAACTCTATCGCGTCCGGCGCTACCAGCGAAAGGGGGCCGCCGTCCTCATCCGCATGATTTTCCAGGGAAACACTCCTCTTCCGAAAGAAAACGAAATCTTCAACGCCTACTGCCGCTACCTTCGCTCAAACACGAGGATGTCTGATATCGCCTGCCTCGTGGGACCGCGGGACCTTTTGCTAGTCATGCCGGAGGTTTCTCTGGAGCAGGCTGAAATGGCGATAGGTCGTTTGGTGGACTTCGTTCCTCACGTCCAGGAAGAACTGAAGGGCTTCGATGGCGCTGCGGAAATCCAAGAAGAGATCCTCTTCTTCGATTCGTCATCGGAAGATCTGAACTTCGATCTAGTCCTGAACAAACTGGACGAGGCTCTGGGCGTTTAAGACATGTCTGACGCCCCTATCTTTATTTATATCTTTATTTAAACGTGTAACGTACTTAATTTAAACGTGTAACGTACCTTAGGAGGTTTTCTTGATTCCCTATACTTTGATTGTTTTTATTCTCGCCAACTTATACCTTTACATGGAATTGCGATCAGCCTTCAGAAAGGGACGTTGGAACGGGGTTTATTTGTTGTGGGCCGTCGTGGGAGCGGTCGCGCCCTTCGTCTTCAAGATGAATCTGTGGTCTGGACGCGTAGTGGAGGTTCTCTCCTCCTTGTCTTTCGCGTGGGTTGCGATCGTGGGGATGACTTGTGTGGGCATGTTCTTCGCGGACGTCCTCGCTCTGATGGCCAGACTCATGGATCGAATATGGGGGACCGAGTGGCGTCCTTTCCTCGCGCCCCATAGGCGAGTGCCCGTCGTGTTGTTTTTGGCGGCGGTGTTGACGCTCTATAGCCTTTACGAGGCCTGGAACATTCGACGCGTGGACCTAACCTTCGAGACGCGAAAGCTACCGGAGGGCGTCGAGCGTCTGCGTCTGGTACACCTCACAGATACTCACATCGGCGGGGTTTGTTCTTTGGAGCGACTTCGAAAGGTTATGGATATCGTGCGATCAGCGGAACCGGACCTTTTGGTGATAACGGGAGACCTACTGGACCGTGACGCGAGTTTTAGCCAGGACGAGGCGGAACCGCTGTTCACTCACGGGGCGCGGTTCGGAGCCTATGCTGTCACGGGCAATCACGAATTTCACGCGGAAATCGAACGAGTGGAGGACTTCATGCGAAACGCTGGGGTGATTTTGCTTCGAGACGCTCAGGTGGACGTCGCGGGCATCACCATCGTCGGTCTGGACGACCCCGCGAAATTCGGGCGGTATGTCTTGGAGCTCCCAGAGTTGCCCGATGGCCTAACGTTTCCAGAGGACCGGTTCGTGCTGCTCTTGAAACATCGTCCAGGGGTTCTTCCGGAAACGGAGGGAAAGTTTGACCTGCAACTGTCTGGTCATACTCACGGTGGGCAAATCTGGCCCTACCACTACGCGGTACAATGGTTCTACGGACACGTTCAAGGCTTGTCCTACAAGGGCACGAGCGCTGTCTACGTCAGTAACGGCGCGGGAGGATTGCCACTACGTTTCTTGGCGCCGCCGGAAGTCACGGTCATTGACTTAGTGAAGCCGGTAAAAAGCGTAATCAGCGGAAACTGAAAAGGGCGCTGTCCGCATAATCTGGAGAGTCGGGAGGATGTGCTTTTGATTCATGGCGTTTTGATTTTTTTAACGGCCACTAACGTGTATCTTTATTGGAAGCTGCGTTCGGGGTTCGGGGGCGGATCTTTGATTGGATGGAACGGAATCTATCTGATCTGGGCACTTGGGGGTGTTGTGTTGCCCTTCGTTTCCCGATCCGGTCTCTTGGGTTCGGGGCGCGCGTCGGAAATTTTATTTGCCCTTTCTTTTACCTGGGTCGCGATCGTGGGCATGGCCTGCATGGTTTTCCTTACCGTAGACGTGGCTTCCTTGGTGGCTCATCTTGTGGATTGGGCGTTGGGAACCTCGTCCCGCCGATTTTTTGCGCCACGCAAGTGCGTGCCCGCGACCCTCATTTTGGTTGCGATGATGGCGCTCTATAGCTTTTATGAAGCCTGGACAGTCCGGCGCGTGGACTTGACCCTGGAAACGACGAAGCTACCGGAAGGTATGGAGCGCCTGCGGCTGGCGCATTTGACGGATATCCACATCGGCGGGGTGTATACGGTAGGACGGCTTCGGAAGGTCATGGACATCGTGCGCTCGGCAAAACCAGACCTTTTGGTGATGACGGGAGATCTGGTGGACGGTGACATGCGTTTCCGCCAGGAGGAGGAGAAATTGCTATCCACCCACGGAGCACGGTTTGGGGCCTTCGCCGTTACGGGCAACCATGATTTTTACTCAGGCATCGAACAGGCGGAGACTTTTACAAGGCGCGCCGGCTTCTCACTGCTGCGGGACGAACAAACGGAGGTTGCCGGTATCGTCATCATCGGCCTGGACGATCCCGCAAGGTTCGGAAGGGGCGTCTTCGATCCGGGGCATTTTCCAGAAAACCTGAAGTTCCCCGATGACAAATTCGTCTTGCTCTTGAAGCACCGCCCGCAAGTCCCTGACGGCATAGAGGGCAAGTTCGACCTTCAACTGTCCGGCCACACTCACGGCGGACAGATCTGGCCTTTCGGCTATGTGGCAAAGTGGATAAACAAACACGTTCAGCACCTGTCCTATAGAGGCGACAGCGCTATTTACATCAGCAATGGAGCCGGGTTCTGGGGTCCGCCCCTGCGCTTCCTGACACCTCCAGAGGTCACGGTCGTTGATTTGCTGCAAAAGCCTAAGTGATTGCGAATCTCTATATCTCTATAATCTATATCTCGATAAAGGGGGAAATGTTCATTGCGACGTAGCTTTTTGTTAGGATGTTTTATGATGTTTCTTTTGACAGGAATCATGGGAATCACAGGCGAAGCCCAGGAAGCCAACGCAACCAGGATGGACAAAGTCCCGCCAGTGATATCGGTGGACTTTTATCCCAGCGGAGCCCGCTTTGTTTTTGAGATTTTCGAGGTTGCCGAGGACCCTGGTTACCGGGAGTTTGAGTTCTACCTGCCGGGGGCCTTCGACTTTCAAAACGTGCGCCCTCTGACCCAGGGTGATGTAACTACCTTCAGTGTCGATTCATTGAATCTCGGCCGCTGGGAGCCACAGGAGCTGGAGCCCCTGAAGCGGATCGTTGCGGACAGAACCCGAGAACTCAATCTGCTGCAGGGGCGTCAAAGGGCTTTGAAGCAGGCTCTATCCTTGTTCGACGCTCCTCTCTCTCTGGATATAAAAGACCCGCAACTGCTGTCCCACGTGGATGACCTGTACAACGCGCGCCTTCGCTTCGAGTCCCGGATGGTGGACGCGCGTATCGCCGTCAAAGAAGCAAAAGAGGAATTGCGGAAGGCCGAGGAGGAACTGAAATTGCTCCAGGCCGAACGTGAAGGCAAGAGGCCTTATAACGACGAGTCTATCCTTCGAGTTTGCGGAACCGCGGTGAAGCCTGCTCCCATTTTAGTCGAGGCCTATACTTCCGCTGCCAGGTGGAACGCGCGTTACGACATGGACTTGAGCAGCGAGACGGGCGATATAGTCGCGAAAATGCGGGCTCAGGTCTGGCAGAAGACGGGGCTAAACATCGAAGGCGAGTTTTCTTTCCACACGCGTCACCCATCCTCCACGGTGCCCCTCTATGAGCTGGGACCTCTGCGGGTGAACCTGAGAAGGCAACCCCCGAAGCCCTTGGTTAAGAATGACCGCGCGTCGATGGCGATGATGGAATCTGGAGAAGCGAACATGTTTAAGGCGCTTGACGCCAAACCCGTGTCTCCTATGGAGGTGCCCGTCATGAACTTGACACCGGCGGACATCACCGTGAAAGGGATAGGGGAGATCAAAGGGGATGGTACCCGGGAGGACATCGCATTAGGGGTTTTTCAAATGAAAAGCGACGTTTTGTTGGTCTCCATTCCTGAGCAAAACAGCGAAACGTGGATTGTCGCCAGCATGGATCACTCCTCTTCATCCCTGTCGTCCACCATACCCCTTTTGCCGGGTCCAGCTGACTTGACCGTGAATGGCGCCGGCAGCGGTAAAACGAACATCCCAGCCTTCGGTTTGCAGGAACAAATCCCCTTCGGCATGGCCTCGCGATTGACCTCTCGTAAAGAACCTTTTGTTTCTAAAACGGGAACCACCTGGATCGGCAAGGGCGTTCTGGAGGACGGTTATACTCTCATCGTCACCAATGGGACGGAGACAGCGTGGGAGGTTCTCGTGAAAGACCGTATTCCCATACCCGTGAACGAGAAAATACAACTCGAGGTGAAAAAAATTGCCCCGACTCCAGCGGAACGGGACCCAGAGAACCGCCTGACGTGGAAAATCGATCTCCAGCCCGGCGAGACGAAACGAATCGTTGTGGAGTTCACGCTTCATTACCCCAGCGACGAGACGTTGGAATACATACGATAGCTATAGCTCAGTCCCCGCGTCCACCATACGGATACGGTAGAGTGAGACTTGACTACTAATCTGAGATACTATATATTCTGCATTTAGAGATGAGATAGGCATCCTGACCAGGTGAGGCGAAGGTAATGTCGCAGGTCATAGCAGTAGAAGACATTAGACCCATTCGGGAATTGGTGTACGAATATCTGAAAAGCGCAATAGGAACAGGGGAGATTCCCAGCGGCAGACGATTGAATGAATCGGAGCTGGCTCTGAAGCTCAACATAAGTCGTACGCCTATCCGTGAAGCCATTCGGAAGCTAGAGTCTGATGGGCTGGTGGAGGCGATTCCCCGCCGAGGCGTTGTCGTTCGGGATGTTGACATGACGGAAATTATCGAAATCTACATGATTCGCCAAGCCTTGGAGGTCATGGCCTTCAAGGCCGCGGCGGAACGGATCACCCCGAAAGAACTGAAAAAAGCCCGAAAATATCTTTGCGACGCTGAAACCCTTCTGTCGAAAAAAGAATTTGAAGAGTACTTTCTCGTCAACGAATTGTTCACGAATGTTGTTATTAAAGCGGGCCACCTGCCAAAAATCACCCAGTTGATTGCCAGCTATCGCGACCAGCTTCGGCGGTATCGCAAGATTACCCTCTCAGAGCCGCATCGCCAACAGAAAGTGATACGGCAACATTCGGACATCTTGGATGCCATCGAAAACCACGACGTGGAGAAGGTAGGGGATCTCGTCTTTCAGCACCTGGAAGATGCTTTAGAGGTTTGCAGGCGCAACAACAATGCCCATGCCTGATAAACCGCGCAACAGGTCATGTGACAGGTCATGTGGATGAGTTCTGAACGGGTTCTCCGCGCTCCCTCAGACTTCAAGCAAAGAGCCGAGCTTCTCGCCTCCAGGGGGCTTTCCGTTCCGGGCGGAGAGGATGTCGTCTTAGGGCTTTTCGACGAAGAGCTACTTGTGGCCACAGGGTCACTGGTGGGGCGCGTCATTGAGGGCGTTGCCGTAAAAAAGGAACGCGAAGGCCAAGGGTTGACATCCGAACTTCTGAGCTTTTTGTTGAGATACGCCTCCGACGCTGGAATATGGAATCTTTTTCTCTTCACCAAACCCACCGAGGCGTTGCGCTTCGTTGACCTGGGGTTCCGTTTCGTGGCCTCCACGGACTCCGCCGCGTTGTTGGAGTGGGGACGGCCGGGGATAGAAGAGTTTCTAAAGAATTTGGCGCTCCAATCGTCGGGGCGATTTTCGGATCGATTTGAAGATCAATTTGAAGATCGATTTAAAGATCAATTTAAAGATCGATTTGAAGATCAATTTGAAGAAAACGGGGAAAAAACTTCGCGCCGAGGAGAGCGGAGTTTTAGTTGCAATTGCGGTTGCGTGGTGGCCAACTGTAACCCCTTCACGCGAGGACACCGATACCTCATCGAAACGGCGTCCCTCGTCAGCGAGCGCCTTTACGTCATTGTGGTCGAGGACCCAGGGGGAGTCGTAAACGCCGCCAACCGGCCGGCCTTTCCCTTCGAGGTTCGGTTCCGGCTCGTGCGCGAGGGCGTGAAGGACCTTCGTAACGTTTTCGTTCTTAGCGGAGGGGAGTATGTGATTTCCGCCGCCACTTTTCCCTCCTACTTCACTGGGGAGAAAGATGTCGCCTTCGTCCACGCGGCCCTCGACCTGGAAATCTTCGCGACCCGCATCGCCCCGGCCCTTTCCATAACCAGACGTTTTGTGGGTACCGAGCCTTTTTCCCCCGTGACGAACATCTACAACGAGACCATGAAGCGCCTTCTGCCCCGGCACGGTATCGCGGTGGAGGAACTGGAGCGGATACAAGTGGGCGGTACGGCCGTCAGCGCGTCCCGCGTCCGTGCCCTCCTGAGGAAAGGAAGCGTCGAGGATGCGCGTGAACTCGTTCCTCCTTGCACGTGGCGCTTTCTCGACTCCTCCGAAGCCGAGCCAGTGCTGCGAAAACTGCGTGGATAAGACAGGATCAAACAGGATGAGACAAAGCCTTTGCTCAAATGTTCCTAACGCTGTTGCCGCTTTGCTGAATGCGCGAGAGGAGCGGTGGCTACGACGTCTAGCCTTGTCGGAGCGTGGCACTCTCCTCACTGTTACCCTCAACCTGCCGGGGCCGGACAAATGCCTGCCTCAGTGGTTGGCGTTTTACGCCGCCGCCCGGAACGACTTAGAAGAAAACTTAGCCATTCGAGGATATGACGTTGTTCTCGCGTCCTTTTACCTGAGCGCCGCAGGGCCAGAGACCCATTTTCTCCTTGTGGATAAGGCGATTAAGGCGGCGGAACTCAAGCGCGCGATGGTCGATTTCGAGGAACGCTACCCAGCGGGACGGCTTTTGGACCTGGACGTCATGGCCAGCGAAGGAGAACCCTTGGGGCGGGAATCGCTTGGCCTACCTCCTCGTTCTTGTCTTTGTTGTTCTCGGCCGGCCAAGGAATGCGCGGCCCAGGCGCGGCATCCTCTCGATCAGGTCCTGCGGGCGGCCGAACGCTTCTTACGCGTTTTTGAATGACGGATCTGGAAATAGCGGGGTTCGCCGTCCGATCCCTTCTGCTCGAAGCCTCTCTCGCCCCTAAACCTGGACTGGTGACACCTTATAACAACGGATCCCACAAGGATATGAATTTTCAGGCATTTGTAAAAAGCGCATTAGCTCTGATCCACTGTTTCGAGACGTGCGCCGCCGTCGGGCGAGATTTCGCGGGACTCCCTCCCGAAGACGCTCTTCCTTCTCTTCGTAAAGCGGGGCTTCAAGGGGAAAAGGCCATGTACCGCGTCACGGAGGGAGTCAACACGCATAAAGGAGCCATATACCTGCTGGGTTTTTTGTGCGCCGCCGTCGGAAGAGCGCTTGGACAATCGGATGCTTTATCAGGAGGAGTTCCGCCTCCGAGAGATTTAGCACGATCAGCTGGGTCTTTTGTCCGGGGGACCGTTCAGCGAGAACTCGTCTCCCTCGCGCGCAAAGCCCCTACCGCTTTCACAGCGGGGGAACGAGCCTATCGAGACTGCGGCTTCACGGGAGCGCGAGGCGAGGTGGAGGGCGGATACCCCTTAACGCTGGAAGCCCTATCGTATCTCGACACCCAATTATCTTTTACTCAATTACAATTGCCTTCCTGCCGGCTTAAGGACGCTCTCGTGGATACGTTTTTTTTTATCGTCGCCCGCAATTCTGACACCAACCTCTACGCGCGGGGCGGTCTGGAGGGCGTCGAAACGGCGAAAACGCTGGCTCAGGAGGTCCTTCGGAGCGGTGGGGTATCGACTCCCCAAGGGCGCGAAAAAATACGGAGCGCAGAAAAGATCTTCGTCCAAAAAAACCTGAGCCCTGGCGGAAGCGCGGATATTTTATCCTCCACGGTTTTTCTGCTTCAGATTATGGAACTTGCCATATACGCCCAAGATGCCGTATCATTAGCTGGCAACGAAGAATAGAAGACTGGGAACCCTGAGATTGAGAGCGAGAGATGGAATAGAGGGGTTGTTTTGGAAGGACAGGTACGCAAAGGAAAGCTCTTTGTGCTGGCTGGGCCCAGCGGGGTGGGGAAAGGAACGTTGAGAGCGCGCGCTTTGGATGACGTGGAGAATTTGGTGTATTCCATATCATGCACTACGCGGCGACCACGTAGCGGCGAACGCGAGGGTGTGGATTATCATTTCGTCACACAAGAGGACTTCGAGGACAAAGTGGTCCGGGGACTGTTTTTGGAGCACGCGGTCGTCCATGGGGACTGTTATGGTACGTTGCGGGAGGATGTGGAGCGCGAAACAAATGCTGGCTGCGACGTCCTCTTGGAGATCGACGTTCAGGGCGCGCGGCAGGTGCGCCGGCTTCTGCCGGAGAGCGTCTTGATCTTCGTAGCGCCACCCTCTCTGGAGGTCTTGGAACAACGTTTGCGTCAGCGAAAGACGGAATCTGAGGAGAAAATTGGACTGAGGCTCGAAAATGCGAGGAAAGAAATGCGAGAGATCGGAGAGTACAACCACGTGGTCCTCAACAACGTTCTGGACCAGGCGGCGGCGGAGCTGCGCAACATCGTCCTCGGCTATCGGGAGAGCTATCGAGAAAATCACCAGAAGAGCGGGCACGCTCTTTAAATGGAGCGAAACATCTAAGCTTGAGTGCTGAAAAAGCTGGTTTTTAGCTACTTTAACTTTAGGCTTTTTATCAAGTTTTGGCTATTTTAACTTTGGGCTTTTTATCGAGTTTTGGCTATTCTAATCTTTAGGCTTTTTATCGAGTTTTAGATATTCTAATCTTTAGGCTTTTTATCGGATTCAGAAAGGCGGTCGCAAAAATGAAATTTTACGACATCGATGCCCTCGAAAGCAAGTGCGGCACCGACAACAAATATAAGATCACGGCATTGGTGGCGGCCAGGGCTCGATGGTTGAGCGAGAGAAAGACATTCATCGACGCGCTGCCAGTGAACGAAAAATACCTTTCGGCCGCGCTCTTGGAGGTTGAAGAAGGAAAGCTCTTGATAAACTGGACGGAAGAACAGGAAAAGATACCTTCTCATTCTCGCAAACACGTGGAGGCGGCTACCTCCCTAAGAGAGTGACATCTATTCAAAATGAACGGAAAAACCCTTGCTTGGAAGCGTTCCCGTAAAATATTTTTGTGTATTACGGGGGGAATCGCCGCTTACAAAATTCCCGATCTAGTCAGTCGCCTAAAAAAGCTGGACTGCGAGGTGGAAATAGCCATGACCGAGGCGGCTGAAACCTTGGTCAGCCCCTTGGCTCTTTCGACTCTTTCCGGCCGCCGCGTTTGGCTGCAAAGGGATTTTCTCTCCTCCTCGCGGGGTTTTGAGATTCCCCACATTCGGTTGGCCGATTGGGCGGAGGTCGTGGTGATCGCTCCTTGTTCCGCCAATACCGCTTTTGGCATCGCGCAGGGGCGGGCCGGCAGCGTTGTGGAGGCCGCACTCCTTGCTACTCGCGCGCCTGTGCTGCTTTTCCCGGCGATGAACGTCCACATGTTCGAGAACCCGGCTACTCAACAGAACCTACGAACTCTGGCGGAACGAGGCGCACGCGTCGTGGACCCCGACTTCGGGCTTCTGGCCTGCGGATACGAGGGCAAAGGACGCCTGCCGGACACTGATCTCATCCTGGAAGAAATCGCCTACGCCCTTTCCCCTCACCGAGATTTGGCGGGGAAACACGTGCTGGTCACGGCGGGACCCACTCGCGAGTACTTGGACCCGGTGCGCTTCATCTCCAACCCGTCCAGTGGAAAAATGGGGCTTGCCGTGGCGAGAACCGCCTGGTACCGGGGGGCGGAGGTGCGTGTCATCTTGGGACCGGTGAACGCCACCGGTTGTGTCCACGGTCTGAAGATCCGTAATGTGATCTCAGCCCTGGAAATGCGTGACGCGGTTATGGATAGCCTGGCCTGGGCGGACTGCGTCGTCAAAGCCGCTGCGGTGGGGGATTACCGCGCCCAAGACAAATCCGAACACAAGATCAAACGCGATCCGGGAGGGGATACGCTTTCGTTGTCTTTAACTCAGAACCCGGATATTGCCGCAGAGGTCGGGTCCCAGAAGAGACCGGGGCAATTTTTGATCGGTTTCGCCGCCGAGACCGAGAATCTGGTGAACAACGCCCGAGCGAAACTGGAGCGTAAAAAGATGGACTTGATGGTGGCCAACGATGTCACCGCGCCGGGCAGCGGTTTTGAAGTGGACACCAACAAAGTGCGCCTCTTTTCCAGAAACGGAGAAGCGGCCATCTCCGGCAGCAAAGAAGAAGTCGCCGACACCTTATGGGAATACATAGCGGATCATGGCCTTTGGACTTGACGAGCAAGATTCCGATGCCCACGGCTTTCTCTTGTAAACTTCGCCTTTTGATCTGGACCCGGAGGTTGAATTGACTCGCAAGGTGGAGGTGATCGTTCCGGGGCCTTGGTGGAATACCTTGACTTACCTCTGCGACGCAGATTTACCCCTGGTGGAGGGCGCGCGGGTACGCGTTCCCGTCGGGGAAGGCGGGCGGGTGGGTTTCGCGGACCCCGCCGCGGTTCCAACGAAGGCGTTCGCGAAACTCAAACCTCTTCGGGAAGTTCTGGACGACAGGTGCGCTCTGGGGGACGAGCTTTGGGGTCTTGCGCGTTGGATGGGGAAAACGTTCCTGTGCGGCATGGGCAGGGCCCTGCAACTTCTTTGCCCCCCGCCCCTCCTTCAGGGAAAGCCGATTCCGCCCCGTCCCGCGCTTTTGCCAAGACTGGAAAAAGAGGTTTTTCAAGAAATCTCCTTCTATCATCCTCTGGACGACGAACGTTTCGCTTACTATCTCGAAAGACTTTCCGCCCCCGTCCGGGCTCTCGTGATCTTTCCAGAGGCGAAGGTGAGCGCTGGCTTTTTCGCCCGTTTGCCTACGTCCATCCAAGAAAGCGCCCTCCTGTGGCCCTCTCAGGGAGGGAAAAAATTATGGGACGCCTGGACTCGGACGGCATCCGGCGAGGTTCGAGTCGTGATCGGGTCTCAGGGGGCGGTGTTCGCGCCTTCGAGTTTCGAGGAGTTTATCGTGGACGACGAGTCTAACCCGGCTTACGTTTTCCAGCACGCGCCGCGGATCTCAGCTCGCAGTTTGATCGGTCGTCGCGCCTTGGCATCGAAGGCGCGATTCCTTTTAGGGGGGCGAATGCCGTCGGCCAAAACCTATCTCCGTACCCACCCCAAGTGCGCACTGCTTCCAGATCGCAAAAAACTGATCTTCGTGGACATGGGCCGCTCTTTCAAAAACGAGGTCCGCGGCGTGGAGGGGACTCTTCCCGTCACGGGCGCTTTGGTCGAGCGTACCCGCGCGACATTAGAGGGAGGACTTCACGCTCTCTGGATCATGGATCGCAAAGGACAGGCGGGAGAGGTTTTTTGCTCTGATTGCGGGGAGTCCTTTACCTGCTCGCGCTGTGGTTCCGTCATGCGAAGCGAAAGCGGCGGAAACGGAGAAATGATTCTGCGCTGTGTTCGATGCGGCGCGCGAGGGACGCTTCCCGACCAATGTCCCGCTTGCCGGGGAACTCTCTTGTTAGGGAAGAGGCCGGGGCTAGAGGCCTTGCTACCGCTGGCGCTCCGGTACGTGAGAGGGCATCGGGTCCTATTGGATGGAGCGGACAAGACGAAAAAGGGCTCCAAGCCCCAGGTGCCGTCTCTCGTCTTGGGAACGCGGAAGGCTTTGTCTCTCTGCGATGCTCTCGACGTGGGCCTCGTGGCTTGGTTGGACCTGGACGCTGAGGCGCGCGGCATCGAATACAACGCCAGGTTTCAGGCGTTCAGCATGGTGTGGGAGTCTTATTGGAGGGGACGGAGAAAAAACGGGACCGAGAACAGGACCGTTCTGGCCCAGACGCGCCGCCCGGGAAGCAGCTGGCAACGTTCTTTCTGGCTCGGATGGGAACATTTTTGGGAGGAAGAATTGCGGGACCGCAAAAGCCTGGATTTGCCACCTCATCAACTTTTGGCGCAGGTTGATTTCCCGGAAAAAGGAGGTGTGGTCCGAAACGCTCTGCTGGAAATTCTTGAGAGGGAAAATATTTTCGCGCTGGACTCCGGTGGCCCTCTCTGGATTACGCTCAAGTCCTTAAACCGTTTGAGGACGGTCCTAGCTCCCTGTTTTGAAATAGAACATTCACGTCAAGGATTTCCCACAATAACTGTTTGGATAGAATAAGCAAGTAGGATACAATAATTATTGATGTATCGTCCAATTTTGTTCTGTTTGTTCGTTCTGTTTGAGGGAGGTTTTGTTTGACCGCGGAGGATAAGAGAGATGCGAGAGTGGCATATGCAGGCATCCGATATGGTGGAGGAACAGATTGTCGGTCGCGATGTAAAGAACGTTCGTATTCTCAAAGCGATGTCCACCGTGCCCCGGCACCTTTTCGTGCCGGAAAAATACGCGGGAAGCGCTTACATCGACCGCCCACTACCCATAGGGGAGCGACAGACAATCTCTCAGCCATATATGGTCGCGAAAATGACGGAGCTTTTGTCCGCAGAGCCCGGGATGAAAGTATTGGAAATCGGGACGGGATCCGGGTATCAGGCGGCGATCCTGTCGGCTTTGGGCTTTCGCGTCTGGTCGGTGGAGCGGATTCAGTCCCTTGTCGATGGGGCGCGGAGGAGGCTGTCCGCTTTGGATTGCGACGTTACGCTGATTCACGACGACGGACGCAATGGTTACCCTGATGCATCTCCTTATGACAGAATCCTCGTCACGGCGGCATCGTCGCGTGTGGAGCCCGCTTGGGACAGCCAACTGGCCATAAACGGTTTGTTGGTAGCGCCATTGGACGTCATGACGGGTGGACAGCGTCTTCTGGTGCGGGAGAACTTGAAAAATGGTTTCAGGAACACGTGGTATGATTATTGTCGTTTTGTCCCCCTCTTGGTAGGTATTGATTAAATAGGTATTGATTAAGTAGAGATTGGTTAAGTAGAGATTGATTAATCAGGTGTTGATGAGATCCCTTGATTTTATCGTGAATAGTCTAGAGACGCGTGATCATGTGTCTCTGTGGGGATCCACGAAGCACGGAGAAAATCTTAAATTTTAAGGAGTTTGACAGAGTCGGATGAACATAAAACCAGATATAAAATTGAAAAGTTTAGCTCTAGGTAGCGTTGTCGCCGCTTTATACGCCGTTTTGACCATCACGCTTGCCCCTATTTCTTATGGTCCGGTGCAGTTTCGCGTCTCCGAGGCGCTGACCCTTCTGCCTTTTTATTTCCCCGAAGCTATCCCTGGGCTTTTCGTGGGATGTTTTATCGCCAATTTTTTCGGTGGCAACGGAATGCTAGACGTTTTTGTGGGAAGCTTCGCCACTTTGGCAGCGGCGTACCTGTCGCGCAAAATGCCTCGATTGTGGCTCGCGACCCTGCCACCCATTCTGGTCAACATGGCGGCCATCGGGACGCTGCTCCACTATCTTCTTGGCGTTCCCCTCTGGAGCACTGTCTTCTACGTGGGCATTGGACAGATGGGGGCCTGTGTACTTCTGGGCTATCCCCTGATGAAGGCTCTGGAAAATCGAGGAATCTTTAAACGCCGATAGAATTATCCTGTACTTTGATATCGAGAGGGGAGAGCGCGTGATGTCCACGAGAGCCCCGCGCTTTTTTTACGCTGGTGAAAGCGCCGTCGTTGTCGAGTTCGGAGACTCCATTGACATGGAGACGAACAAGCGCGTCCAGGTTTTGCGCAAAAAAATCGAAAGCTGCTCCTTTCCTGGCTTTATCGAGACGGTTCCCACATACCGGTCTTTGGCCGTTTATTTTAACCCGCTGCAGGCGGGCCCCCCAGAAAAACTGGAAGCTCTGTTACTCGAACTGTCCCAGAATCTGGAGATGAGCGGTGCGGAGGAAAAAGAGCTATTGATCATCCCCACCTGTTACGGGGGCGAGTTCGGGCCAGACTTAGATAAGGTCGCGTCGCGCACGGGACTCTCCGCCGACGAGGTGATCCGCCGCCACAGCGCCCAGGACTGTTATTGTTATATGCTGGGTTTTGTTCCGGGCTATCCCTACTTGGGCGGCATGGATCCCTCACTGGAGACGCCGCGATTGAAAGAGCCCCGGGAAAAAATTCCCGTCGGCTCCGTCGGCATAGGGGGAAAGCAGACGGGCATCTATACCGTGGAAAGTCCAGGGGGCTGGAATTTGATCGGCCGGACGCCCCTACGTATGTTTGATCCTGACAGACCTCTTCGGCCAGGAGGCACTCCGGCAATCTTTCTGAACGCGGGAATGTGGGTACGCTTCTCCCCCATCGACGCGGCGGATTTCGAGCTCCTCGCCCACCAGTCCGTCCTGCCGGATTGGCAGCCCGACATTCGCAAAAATAAAAAAGCGACAAAAGAGGTAATAGGCGATGTGCCTGACGGAGTTTGAGGTCCTGAAGCCGGGAATGTTCACCACCGTCCAAGATTTGGGCCGTCACGGGTATCAGATGTGGGGTATTCCCGTCGCTGGAGCCATGGACGGAGCCGCTTTGCGCCTAGGGAACATTCTGGTCGGCAACGAGGAAAATACTGCGGGCCTGGAAATCACCATGACCGGGCCCGTCTTGAAGGTTTTGAGGGGTGAAGGGTGTTTCGCCGTAACGGGAGCGAAGATCGGCGTGACAAAAAACGGGTTTCCGCTTCCCTACTGGACGACTCATCGATTTGTAACTGGAGACGTCCTTGCGTTGGGCATGGTCTCCAGCGGATTCCGCGCTTATTTGTGCGTTGGAGGCGGCTTCGACGTGCCTCTGGTGATGGGCAGCCGGTCCACTTACACTCGTGGCGGGTTCGGTGGGTACCAGGGCCGCGCCCTCAGAGCCAGTGACCTGTTACTCACGGGGACGGCGGACGTTCTTTGGGCGGAATGCGAGGGTTTGGAATGCCCGCCCGTCTTGCGTCCGAACCGAGATCCCGGCATTCCGCTGCGCGCGATCACCGCTCAGGAGGACGCTTTCGCGGAGGAGGGGCTCGTCACGTTTTACTCCTCCGAGTACGTCATCTCAAACGTATCGGACCGCATGGGCTACCGGATGGAGGGTCCGACCATCGCCCACAGGGAAACGGCGGACATTATCTCCGACGTCACGTGTCTGGGTAGTGTCCAGGTACCGGGACACGGGCAGCCCATCGTGATGCTGGCGGATCGTCAGACGACGGGGGGTTACGCGAAGATCGCCACGGTCTGCGCGGTGGACGTGGAAAATCTGGCTCAACGTCTGCCTGGGCAGAAAGTGCATTTCGCTCGCGTCTCCGTCTCTGAGGCCGTGGAGCTGTTGAGGAAGGAAGAGACCCTGTTCTCGGCCATGAAAAAACTCCGGGCCGCAAAACGGTCAATCTCTTCCGTATCCAGCTCTTCCGTATCCAGAGGAACATGGAACGTGACGGTGAACGGCGAAAACCACCAGATAGAGTGGGAAAGATTGGGGTGAGCGCGATGGCGATGGTGATGGTGGATCTCAACAGCGACCTGGGGGAGAGCTTCGGAGCCTGGACGATGGGGATAGACTCGGAGGTGATGAGTTATATTAGCTCCGCGAACGTGGCTTGTGCTTGGCACGGGGGCGACGCCGAGGTCATGCTCAGGACGGTTCGGGCGGCCAAGGCCCAAAACGTGGCCGTGGGGGCTCATCCTGGCTATCCCGACCTGCTGGGGTTCGGGCGGCGCAACATGGCCTGCACGGTGGACGAGCTTTATGCTTATACGCTTTATCAAGTGGGGGCGCTCCAAGCGATATGCGCTTCCGAAGGGCTGGAACTTCAGCACGTGAAACCTCATGGAGCCATGTACAATCAGGCGGCAAAGGACCCAAAATCGGCCACCGCCATCGTGAAGGCCGTCAAGAACGCGGGAAGGGGGCTCATTTTCATGGGGCTCGCAGGTTCTGCTTTTGAAGTGGCGGCTCTGGAGCAAGGTGTGCCTTTCGCGTCGGAGGCTTTCGCTGATCGTGGGTACATGCCAGATGGATCTCTAGTACCCCGCTCCCAGCCGGGCGCTTTCATCCACGACCCCGACCAGGCCGCGGTCCGTATGGTAAAGTTGGTCAAGGAGGGCGTTATCGAGACCCCTGACGGTCAGATTTTGAAGCTCGTGGCTCATTCTATCTGCCTGCACGGAGACAACCCCGCGGCAGTGAAGATGGCGATGGCCGTTCGCGCGGCTTTGGAGAAAAATGGGATTGCGGTCAGAAACGTGCGAGAAGTGCTAGGAAAGTGATTCTTTGATGGGATTCACTATAACGGCAACAGAGATAATGGCGTTTCTGGCATCAAAGGGATACCTAATAGCTGGATTTACCCCACAAGATGTTATGAAATGGAGGTCTGAATAATCATGAAACGAAAATATGCTTTGTCGTTAATTTTCTTCCCTCAGGACGAAGGCGGCTATCATGTGGAATGTCCAGAAATATCTGGGTGCTTTACGTGTGGCAAAACTTTGGAAGAAGCTACAGAAGCTATAAATAATTTGATTCAAGACCTCATGCCGGACGAAATAAAGACGGAGATACAAGAAGAGATGTTCCGCCTAGGGCATTGTCTTCCAGGAAAGCAGTTCTACGAAGTAAAGGTCGTAGAGGTCGAAGCCACCGATAGCGGAGAGATTTTTTTTACCTCTGCGGATGTAGCCGAGAGGATTCAAGCTGCGGTTTAAGAGATGGGATTATGTGAAGAAGGGGATAATACCAACCATGACAAAAGCGAAAATGAGCGATTACGCAACGTGCAGTCCTCAGGAAGTGCGCCAGATGATCCGTGAGGGAAAGTGGGATCGCCCGACGTCCGGGATGTGCGCCGGTCACGTGCAGGGGAACTTGGTGGTGCTGCCCAAGGACCTGGCTTATGACTTTTTGGTCTTCGCTCAGCGCAACCCGAAACCCTGCCCCATCCTCGACGTGACCGAGCCCGGCGATCCGGAGCCCAAGCTGGTGGCACCAGGGGCCAGCCTCGCCACAGACATTCCCCGGTACCGTGTCTGGAAAAACGGGGAATGCGTAGACGAGCCCACGGATGCGCGGCGGTACTGGCGTGACGACCTGGTGGGGTTCCTGCTGGGCTGTTCTTTTTCCTTTGAGGGAGCTTTGATGCAGGCGAACATCGCGGTGCGTCACATCGACTGCGACTGCAACGTGCCGATGTACATCACAAACATTCCCTGCAACCCGGCCGGTCGGCTGCGGGGCCCTATGGTGGTTTCTATGCGCCCCGTTCCGGCGTCCCTGGTTCCGAAGGCCGTTCTCTGCACGGGGCGTTTTCCGGCGGTCCACGGCGCTCCGGTGCATATCGGGAAGCCCGCCGTTATCGGGATCGAGAATATCGACAAACCCGACTTCGGCGACTCCGTACCGATCTACCCCGGAGAGATCCCCGTCTTTTGGGCCTGCGGGGTAACCCCCCAAGCGGCGATCATGGCCGTAAAGCCGGAGTTCGCTATCACCCACGCCCCCGGCTGTATGTTCGTCGCCGACCCTCTGGACAGCGAATACGCGGTATTTTGATTTGGATTAATGGGATCAGGGGACAAGTCCCCTGTGTTTTTTTAGTCAAGGTCCCGCGGTTGTTAATCTTGTTGTTAATCTTTTAGAACAATCCCGAAATTTTCCCGTCCTCGTCGACGTCGATGGACAAGGCCGCGGGTTTTTTGGGAAGCCCCGGCATTGTCATGATGGAGCCGGTCACCGCCACCAAGAAGCCGGCCCCGGCGGAAAGGCGTACCTCCCGCACCGTAACGCGAAAGCCCTTGGGGCGGCCCAGCTTGGCCGCGTCGTCGGAGAGGGAGTACTGGGTTTTCGCCATGCAGATCAAAAGGTCGTCTTTGCCCAACCCGTGAATCAGATCCAGGTCTTTTTCGGCCTGTGGAGTGAAGTCTACTCCATCCGCGCCGTAGATCTCTCTGGCGATGGCGTTTATCTTTTCCTTGGGGCTCATGACGGCTTCGTAGATAAACTTCACTTCCAAGGTTTTTTCGCGTTTTTCACAAGCCTCGATGACTTTTTTGGCTAACTCCGCGCCGCCTTTTCCGCCTTTTTCCCAGACCTCGGAGAGGGCGAAACTTGCGCCCAGCTCGGAGCATTTTTTCTCCACTAAGGCCAGTTCCGCTTCGGTGTCCAAGGGAAACCGATTGATGGCGACCACCACCGGAAGCCCGAACTTCTTGATGTTCTCGATATGCTTTTCGAGGTTCGGCATCCCCGCCTCCAATGCTTTTAAATCCTCTCCCGTGAGTTCTGTTTTCTTTCTGCCCCCGTGCATCTTAAGGGCGCGAACCGTAGCTACCAACACCACCGCGTCGGGAGCGAGCCCAGCGGCGCGACATTTGATATCCAGGAACTTCTCGGCGCCCAGGTCCGCGCCGAAACCAGCCTCCGTCACCAAATATTCCGCCAGCTTCAACCCCAGTTTAGTGGCCTGGACGCTGTTGCAGCCGTGGGCAATGTTGGCGAAGGGTCCGCCGTGGATGAAAGCGGGCACGCCCTCCAGGGTCTGAACTAGGTTCGGGTTGATGGCGTCCTTCAGAAGCGCAGCCATAGCCCCAGCCGCTCCGATATCCGCCACAGTGACGGGTTTGCCGTCGTAGCTATAGGCCAGGACGATCTTAGCGAGGCGTGCTTTGAGGTCCATCAAGTCCATCGCCAAACAAAGAATAGCCATCACCTCGGACGCGACGGTAATATCGAAACCGCTCTCCCGAGGGACGCCTTCCGTTTTACCGCCGAGCCCCATGATGATTTTGCGTAAAGCCCTCTCGTTCAAGTCCATCACCCTGCGGAAAACGATGCGGCGCGGGTCGATGTTCAGCTCGTTGCCCTGCTGGATGTGATTATCGAGCATCGCCGCGCAGAGGTTATGGGCTGTGGTAATGGCGTGCAGGTCTCCGGTGAAGTGGAGATTGATGTCCTCCATGGGAACGACCTGGGAATACCCACCTCCAGCCGCCCCTCCTTTGACGCCGAAGCTGGGACCCAGCGAAGGCTCTCGGAGGGCCACGCAGGCTTTTTTGCCGACACAGGCCAAGCCCTGGACGAGCCCCACGCTGGTGGTGGTCTTGCCCTCTCCCGCCGGGGTGGGCGTAATGGCCGTTACCAAGACGAGCTTGCCGTCTGGCTTGTTCGTGAGTCTTTTCAACACCCTGGGACGCACCTTCGCCTTATATTTACCGTAAAGTTCCAGATCGTCTTCTTCTATCCCCAACTTTTCGGCTATTTTAACGATCGGCTCCATTTGCGCGGCTTGCGCTATTTCGATATCGCTCGGTACTCTCATTAAAAACCACTCCATCCATTTTCAAGTTATTCCCGAGGGAAGAAGTCCGAATCCGAACCCCAGACTATTTTATACAAAATATTGCCGGTTATGACCTGTGAGATCCTAACCGGTGCTAAAAGCGAAAATTAAGAGAATTTTTGAAAAGGAAAGGCGCTTACATCCCTCGTGTCCAGACCACAGTGTTCGATCGCTTGTAAAGGTACGTGGAGCTAAAGGTTGGGGGAGGGGTCAAAATATTGTCGGAACCATAAAGAGCCATCGTATAGGTGGATTGGGCTTTATCCTCTATGATCTCATTCACACGAGTCTTACCCTTTAGCCTCACTCCCACCCACCACTTGCCACCCGTAAAGAAAAAAGCGTAGCGGATGGGGTCGTTGATAATGCGTCCATGGTCCATGTACTTACCCAGCAGTTCAGCGTAATTAACGCTCGCGGCTGGGAAAAAATCGCCGCTATTCATAACAAACAACATCGCGCCAGATTTCATAACGCGGAGGTCACTGAGAATAGCCATCGCTTCGGCGCTGGACTCGCCACTCGCCTGGGCCAACAACATAGACCCTGCCAATATCCCGATGATAACGATGACGATCAAGACTTCGACGAGCGTAAAACCTTCACGTTTTTTTCGAGGTTGACACATTCGATACATTTCTTCCTCTCTTATCCTGAAATTTCCACCTTAAATGTTTTTATTGTATAAGACTCTTTAATCTTGCGATATAGGGATTTAGTTGTATATTTTATAATACGTATAAATCTATACAATAATAAATTTACTGCTAGATGACATATAATGATTATATGATATGTGATGATTATATGATATATGATGGTTAATGGTTATATTTTTCGCGCTGTGATTTTTACGATTGCGGGCCTGATCTTCTCAGAATTAAACATTCAATACCCAAGCAATACCCAACGCGGACTATTAGTTATCTCATTAATTGTCTCATTAGTTAACTAATTTATTGTCTACAATCTCTCTGAATACTTGTCCGTTGAGCTTCCATTCGAGTAATCTTCTATCAAGAATGAATTTTAACTCCTTTTTAGCTCATCTAAATCTAAAACGCAATCATTTACACTTTTCCCGACGCGTCCACCCTGGGAATTATCCGCCTAACTTGCAAAAAATATTTTATATGAGGTAAAATGTCAATATTATCGCTGCATTAAATTTCTTAACATAAAATCATCACATGTACCGATGTTTTTCTCGACATACGAACAAGCTCTCCCGAACTTGGAGACAGGGAGGAGATGAGTTTGCGGCACTGACGTTTAGATATAACGCACAAAGGGCAGCAATTCGATCCGCGCGGTTCGAAACGCCATATTATGAAACGAGGAGAAAAAAATGGATGAAGTGACGATCAGTGTCATAGGTATTGTTGTGGCTTTGGGACTTGTGTTGTATATGATCATGAAGGGCGTCAATATCTTCGTTGTCGCGTTCTTGTGTTCGACAATTGTAGCCTTGACGGGAGACATTCACCTCTATGATGCGCTCAAGGGACATTATATGAGAGGGTTCGTCGGGTTCATGCAGGCCAACTACCTGATATTCCTGACGGGTACCTTGCTGGGCAAGATGATGGAGGTCACTAACGGCGCCAAAGCCATAGCGCAGATGTTGGTAAGGCTCTTCGGCAAGGACAAGGCGATCATCTCCGTCCCGCTCGCCTGCGGCATCCTGGGTTACGGCGGGGTGAGCGCTTTTGTCATCAGTTTCTGCGTATTCCCCATAGCGCTTCAAATCTTCAAAGAAGCAGACCTGCCAAGGCGCTTCATCCCAGCGGCCCTCACGTTTGGTTGTTCGACGTTTGCTATGGTCGCGCCAGGCGCGCCTCAAATCCACAACGCAATCCCGGCCAGTACTTTAGGCACGGACTTGATGGCTGGCGCGCTGGTCGGCTTTGTCTCTTGCGCGGTAGTGCTTGTGATTGGCTGTCTTTGGCTGTTCCAAATCGTGCGCAAGGCCCAAGCCCAAGGAGAGCACTTCGTAGCAAAGTCCATGGACGTGTTCGCCAGCGGCGAGGAAAAGCTGCCCAATGGCTTCGTTGCCCTTATTCCGTTGATCGTCACCATTTTTATCATTAACATCAAAATTGGTGGTCAACCCATAGTTAACCTGGAGTCCGGGCTGCTTTTGGGCTCGATCCTCGCCTTTGCGCTAATGAATAACTACCAAGACAATAGCCAGATCCTGGCCAACTTGGGTGACAGTTGCAAAAACTCTATGGGCGCCATCGCCAACACGTGCGCGGTGGTGGGCTTCGGCACGGTGGTCCAGGCCGCCAAGGCGTTTCCCGCGATCGTCAACGCCGTCCTCGATATCCCCGGACCCGACCTTGTGGGAGTGGCCGTAGCCATGAACGTCATCGCCGGTATTTGCGGTTCCGCGTCGGGCGGATTGGGCATCGCTACCCCATTGATCGCTCCGGTTTACCTCGCGAGGGGAGTTCATGCCGCCGTCCTGCACCGAACCCTTACGATCGCGTCGTCAGCTTTGGATTCGCTGCCACATAACGGTTATATTGTCACCGTCACGAATGGTATCTGCAATGAAACCCACAAAGACGCCTACGGAGCGGTGTTCAAGTTGACGGTTATCACGCCGTTGATCGGAACAGCAGTCTGCGTCATTCTGTTTACCCTATTCCCCATAGTGTAAAGATATCTCCTACACCAAACCTATAATTGAATATGGAGGAAATAAAATGAGTAAAGTCATATCCGCCGAATACGCGGTCTCTCTGGTACAAGACAAAATGACCCTCGGAATAGGAGGGTTCGTGGGCTCCGGCATACCGGAGGAGCTGTTGTCCGCGCTTCAAAAAAGATACAATGAGTCACAGAGTCCCAAGGACTTGACGCTTTTCCACTGCGCCGCCGTCGGTAATGGCAAAGATAAAGGGACCAACCATGTGGGTATTGAGGGCTTGGTCACAAAATTGATCTGCGCTCACATCGGACTGGAGCCGGAGTTGAACAAGCTGACCGTCGCCAACAAATTGGCTGCCTACATGATTCCGCAGGGTGTCACGTGCCATTTGTTGCGCGCCATCGCGGGTAAAAAACCCGGTGTTTTGACTCATGTAGGGTTAAAAACTTTTGCCGACCCCCGCCTAGAGGGTTGCAAGGCGAATCAGGCGGCCATCGATTCCGGCGAGGAAGTTGTCTCTCTCATTCAAATCGAAGGGAAAGACTATTTGTTTTACAAATCCTTCCCCATCAACATTTGTTTCATCAAAGGCACTTTTGGCGACGTGAACGGAAACATTTCCCTCGAAAGGGAATCCGTGCGTTCTGATCAGCTCGAAATGGCCTTGGCCGTCCACAATCATGGTGGCATCGTGATCGCCGAGGTCGAAAAGATCGTCGCGGCGGGCAGTTTGGATCCCAGGAACATCGTCGTTCACGGCTTGATGGTGGACTACGTCGTGGAAGCCACTGCCGAAAAAAATTGGCACACGTGGGCATCACAGGCATACCGGCCGGAGCTTTCCGGAGAAATCAAGATCCCCCTCGACGCTATACCCGCCATGAAGCTGGATCATCGCAAAATCTGTGGAAGGCGCGCCGCTTTTGAACTCAAAAAAGGGAAGCTGGTCAATCTGGGTATAGGAATCCCTGACGCCGTGGCTGCCGTCGCCAGCGAGGAGGGATTTTCTAACGAGATCACCCTTTCAATCGAGTCCGGTGTTTTGGGCGGAGTTCCACTGGGCGGTCTTGGCATAGGCGCCACGATAGGACCGGAGGCTATTTACAAACAGCCCGATATTTTCGATGTCTATGACGGCGGCGGTCTTGATCTGACGTTCCTGGGAGCCGCCGAAATCGACGCAAAGGGCAACGTCAACGTGTCCAAGTTCGCTGGGCGGGTGGTCGGTCCAGGAGGCTTTGTCAATATTTCCCAAAACGCGAAAAAAGTTTGTTTCACGGGCACGTTTACGGCGGGTAAGCTGGAAACCAGAATCGAGGGCGGCAAGCTCACGATCGTCAAAGAGGGAACCGGCGTCAAGTTTATGAACAAAATCGAACAAGTCACGTTTTCCGCCGAGTACGCCGCTGAAACAGGGCAAGAAGTGTTATACATCACCGAAAGAGCCGTATTCAAGCTCACTAAAGAAGGCATCATGCTCATCGAAATTGCTCCGGGCGTCGAGTTAGAAAAGGATATTCTGGCTCACATGGAATTTAAGCCTCTCATCGCGGAGAATTTGAAGTTGATGGATGAGCGAATTTTCAAAAACGAAAAAATGGGCCTCACAATATAAGCCCACATAAGCCCACATAAGCCCACGCTATAACCCCGATTTGCAAAATCGACATCGACCAGGTATTCTTTGCATATTTTCCCGGTGACCGCTCCTTTCCTTCTGCCGGGGAAATATGCAAAAAAACATTCTAGAAGGGGAGTCGAAAACCTCATGGACACGCATACCTTATTTTTCGCTTTTGGACTTACACTGTTCGCGGGGCTTTCCACGGGGATAGGTTCGGCGTTGGCCTTCTGGGCGAAACGGACAAACACCCGGTTTCTTTCGATTAGTATGGGTTTTTCCGCGGGAGTCATGATTTATGTCTCTTTTGTGGAGATCCTTACCGAGGCCCGCAAGGCATTGACGGAAGAGTGGGGAGCCTTGGCGGGAGCGTGGGGAACCGTGACGGCGTTTTTCGCGGGCATGGCCTTGATCGCCGTCATTGACAGATGGGTACCCAGCGCTGAAAACCCCCACGAAGCACACACCGTGGAGGAGATGTCCTTGAGCAAAAGCGAACACGCCGACAAACACCACGACATGAGCGCGCTCCACCGTACCGGAATCTTGACGGCCATCGCCATCGCCATACATAACTTCCCCGAAGGGCTCGCGACTTTCGCGTCCGCCCTTGTAAATCCGAACTTGGGTATCGCCATCGCCGTGGCTGTCGCCATTCACAATATCCCCGAAGGTATCGCCGTATCCGTGCCTATCTTTTACTCCACCGGCGACCGCAAAAAAGCCTTTCTTTACTCCTTCCTGTCGGGGCTAGCCGAACCCGTCGGAGCTTTGGTGGGGTACGTGGCGCTGATGCCCTTTTTCTCTCCCACCGTCTTCGGCCTTCTGTTCGCGGTCGTCGCGGGGATCATGGTGTTTATCTCTTTCGACGAGCTTCTACCTGCGGCGGAAGAATATGGGGAGCACCACCTGAGTCTCTACGGCCTCATCTCTGGCATGGCCGTCATGGCCCTCTCCCTGCTTTTGTTCATTCCGAACCCTTAAATTCCGAACCCTTAAGAAAACGGCGATTGCTTATTTAAGTAATGAAAAACATTTTGCCAAGTTAGATGTGCCATTGTACCTGACTATTATACTCGATAGAGAGATTTTAATCAGTCGTGAATTTTTGAGGGGAGACGGTTTCATGACGATAAAGCTATTCAGGAACGCGTGTATCTATACGGCCCGGACGGGAAAAAAACCGGCGGCAGGGGAGGAACAGAGACAGATCGCCCAGTGGGCGGAGGGGTGTTTCTTGACGGAGAACGGGCGCTTTGTGGCCGTCGGCACGCCCCAGGAGATCGAGAACAAAATAAAGGAAAAAAAGGGAAAGCTCATCAAAGAATACAACCTGGAGGGGGCAGCCGTCATTCCCGGCTTCGTGGACCCTCACACTCACGCTTGCTTCGCCGCGAAGCGGGAGGCCGAGTTTTCCATGCGCCTGGCGGGTAAACCTTATCTGGATATTCTGAAAGCGGGGGGAGGCATTCTCTCCTCCGTGAGTAAAGTGCGGGCTACCTCCGAGGAGGAGCTGTTCCAATTCTCTCACCGGATGTTGGGAACGACCCTTCATTATGGCACCACCACAGTGGAGGTCAAAAGCGGCTACGGGCTGGACACGGAGACGGAATTAAAGATGCTGAGGGTTGCGGACCGTTTAGGACGCGAAACGCCCCAAACGATTGTATCCACTTTTATGGGCGCTCACGCCGTGCCGGAGGAGCACAGGCAAACGCCTGAGACCTACGTGACGTTACTCCAGGAGGAAATGTTACCCGCCGTGGCTCGGCAGGGAATCGCCAGGTTCTGTGACATCTTCTGCGAGGAGGGGGTATTTTCGGTGAAGCAAAGCCGCGGAATCCTACAAAAAGCCAGGGAACTGGGCTTACGATTAAAGATTCACGCCGACGAGGTTCATGACCTGGGAGGTGCCGCCTTGGCGGGGGAACTCCACACGACATCAGCGGAGCATCTTCTGGCGGCCTCCGACACGGGCATCAACGCCTTGGCCCAAGGAGGCGTGGTGGCCGTCCTGTTGCCCGCCACGGCCTACAGCCTGAAAAAACCCTTCGCCCGCGCTCGGACGATGATCGAAAAGAACGTCCCGGTGGCGCTGGCGACGGACCTGAACCCCGGCTCCTGCTTCTGCGCGTCCATGCCCTTCGTTGTAAGCCTCGCCATTATGGGCATGAACTTGACGCCTGAGGAAGCGCTCCTGGGCGCGACGCTGAACGCGGCCTGGGCGGTCGGGTTGGAACGGGAGGTCGGTAGTCTGGAGCCCGGCAAACTGGCCGATTTCATCGTATTGGACGGAGAAACTCCCGCTATTCTGGCCTACGCTTCCGGCGCGCGCCCCATTCTCTCCGTCTGGAAAGCCGGGGAAAAGGTGGCGTGAGGAAACATCCTGGCGCTCCTGAAAATAGTTTAGCTTAGAATAGTTTAGGCTGAAATAGTTTAGATTAAAATAGTTTAGATTGGCGGCTTTTGCCGCCATTTTTTTTGAATATACAATAATACGAGAACGCTAAAAATGCTCGCCCTTTTTTTTGAGAATAAAACGGACCTTGGAATTGAAATCTAAACTGAAACGCGACAGCAAACGCAACTTTGTTGCAAAAAATTGATTCGACCAGTAAACTTACTGAGGGGGTGATGTTGTGAGTTGATTTCGTATGAATTGGGCAGTGGTCGGATTGAAGTAGATGGATCTGAAGTAGATGGATCATTAGGAGGTGAATGGATATGGCAGTAAACATCGCTGCGGCGGCAAGTCTCACAAATGGATTGGACGATGTTATAGCGGAGTTCAAGAAGGACATGCAATACCAAGATACCGTGTTCACTGTGATATACGGCAGTTCTGGAGCGCTCGCAAGACAGATTATCGGCACATCGGGGTATACCCCTATATACCCCGATGTATTTATCTCCGCAAGCGAAGGGGCGATGGATGTAGTTAACAATGCCGGAAAGCTGGCGAACAACACTCGATTCGATTGGGTAGGAAATTCCCTGGTTATTGTCAGGAACAACATCAGCGGGCAACCGTACCCCGTCATCAACAATTTCGGAGATGTCGCGCAGAGCACAGCGAATATGGCGACAACCCATATTTGGCTTCCGAATCCTTACGATCCGGATTTTGTTCCAGCGGGAATCTACGCTGAAACGACTTTCAAACAGTACACGCCCGATGCGAAGCATTGGGACTATGTATTCGCAAAAGCCACGTCTGATGAAACAGTAGCGCAAGACGTTCAATATACGCTTAACGGCGTATTGAGCGACGGATCTCCCGCAATCGGGGTTGTCTACAACTCGGATGCCAAAGGCGCGGACTTAACGCCCATTGTGACCGCGCCGACTTCAATAAACCTAACTATTATCTACCCGGCGGCACAGGTGACTCAGAGTTTACAAGATACAGGTACGATTGGTGCTTTTCTTGAGTTCTTGAATACAGATTCCACGCGCGAAATTCTTACCGACTCCACAAAAGGTTACGGTTTCAGATTACTATAATTTTACAAGAGGGGCGTAAAATATGTTGAAGCCAAGTTTTCGTCGTTTCTTTTCACTGCTGTTTGTTTTGGCGTTGGCGACATCGCTGTTCGCAATGTCACTTTCGTCTGACGCGTATACGAATCCATATGCGGACCCCAACGCTTTACCGGAAGACGACCCCGACATATGGATAGGCGCGGATATTTCGTGGTACACGGATGATGTGGATGCGGAATCCTATTTACTGTCGACACCCGCGGAACTCTATGGTTTCGCGTATCTTGTCGACAGATTTGGAAGCGATACTTATGAAGCTGTCAGTTTCATAGACAGAACTATTTTTCTCAGTAACGACATAGACCTTGCGGTAAGTGTCGATGTGTCAATCGGCCTGAAGATCGAGAAAAAATTTGCCGAAAAAGTAGACCCTGGAGAACGTGACGAGGAAAAACTTGACGAAAAAGTAAGAGAAGTACTGAAAACCGCGACCTATGGCGAAATCTGGAGACCTATCGGTTGGGGGGATTTTACAAAAACGGTTCCGCCTACAACGACTTACTGTCCATTCGAGGGTATATTTGACGGTAATGGACATACCATAAGTGGGCTTGCCGAAGAATCGCTCTTTGGCAACGCTATCGGCGCGACGATAAAAAATTTGTCGACGAGCGGCGAACTTCATACGCTATCTCTAACGCGCGCTCATTCCATTGCGGGTATAGTGAACGCAGCGATACACACCGATCTCCTCAACCTGACGAGCGACGTCGCGTTATTCTACGAAGCGTCAAGCCCATTTTGCCTGGTTGGCGGTATTGTGGGGAACGCTATAGGGACTATGAAGATCAGCGATTGCAAATTTGAAGGCAGCTACGATAAAATAGGAACCAATCAGCCAAATGTACCCGGCGGTATTGTGGGTCAAGTCGGTTTTTCCGTTGCCGCTTACGACACCGATTTAACGATCGAAAATTGCGTCAATGAGGTAGACCTCGTGGGATCTACCGGTGTTGGCGGAATCGCGGGCGGAGTGTATTATAGTGCGGGAAGTAGCAATTCGACCGTGGGCGTTAAGCTCACGATCAAGAACTGCGTCAATAATGGCGACATGTCGAGTCTTATTGGCGGCGCCACTTATATCGGCACGGGCGGCATCCTCGGGAACGTTGGCTGGATGGTAAACGTCGATTGGGCGAATAATGTCAGAGTCACTATCGATAACTGCGTGAACACGGGCAATATAAGCGGTTTTCGTTCCAATGTCGGAGGTATTGTCGGCTATCTCCAGTACGGCAACGGCTCGTCTATCAAGAACAGTTACAACTGGGGCAACGTCTCTGTCGGCAGCCCAAACCACATAACTCCGGCATTGGCGGCGGGCGGCATAGCGGGACGCGTGGACAACGCGGCGCAAGATATCTTTGAGAACAATTACAACGCGGGCGTCGTTTCAAGTGATCAGCCAGGTGCGCCATACGTCGGCGGATTCATCGGTTACGCCTCCGGTACCAGTGTTATCGCCGGCGCCAGTGCTCTCAGCGCGAACAACTACTACCTCGATACATCCGCTCCGGGCGCGGTTGCGTCCGAAGATTATACTGGCGTGACCGCCGAGACCGAAGAGTATATGAAGTCCGCGGCGTTCGCGGAGGACCTCGGTAGCGCGTATGCGGCGGTTGAGGATAGTTACCCGTTTCTGAGTTGGCAGATCGAGGAGACGCCTGTTGATGAGCCTATCAATGAGCATGAGCCTGTCGATACGGATGTGCCGCCTGAAGGACCAGACACCACGGTGGTAACCGTGAAGAAAACCGTGCAAGATTCCGACTCGCAGGGCGATGTATGGAGCCTCACGATCAAGAAACAGAACGGTGAAAGCATCGAGAGCGGCGTTAAGTTCTACGTATGGTTCATAGCGTTCAAGTTCGAGAGCGATTCCATTCACAGCGCCGCGGAAACTCGCTACGGGCCGTTTGTGACGACAAGCGCGGCGAACGCGAACGGCGACGTGACGCTCACGGTGGACGTAGACGCCCTTGAAACGCCGGAAGGTACAAAAGCCTCCATCTCTGCTGGAACTTATCAGATCAAGTATGCGGACGAGGATACCCGAGGGATCATCGGCACGACCGGCCTGATCACCACGCGGGGAACGAGCGCGCCGATCAGCGGCGGCGGTGAGACCAACGGCGGCGGGACCAGAGGCAGTAATAGCAGCGGCGGTGGATGCGACGCGAGCGGTTTTGGTTCATTCGCGCTGCTCGCTGCGGCAGGGAGTGTGTTCCTTAGAGGGAAGCGGATTAGGACAACCGAAAGGTCAGATCTGAACAAAGCGGCGTAGATCAAAGGCATAGATCAAGGGCATAGATTAAGGGTATAGATTAAGTTGGAGGCCTCCCATTAATTGAGAGGCCCTCTTTTTTCAATCAATATCATGTTCTTTGTATTCCGTGGAAATGAGTAGACAATGAGTAGACAATGAGTAGACTTTACACTCTAGAAAGAATAACGAAAACACGAAAAAGGCCCACGCTTTCTTTTTGAGAATAGAGCGGGCCTTGAAGCTAAAATATGAAAAGGTAAAACAAAAAGTTTTTCTCTGTCCGGTTTACCCGTTCATCGTCAAAAGCGTCAGCAAAACTCCCGCCGCCACTGCCGTACCAATAACCCCGGCCACGTTGGGACCCATAGCGTGCATCAAAAGGTAGTTCCCAGGGTTCTCTGACTGAGAGACTTTTTGAACCACGCGCGCCGCCATGGGCACTGCGGAAACCCCCGCCGAACCGATCATGGGGTTGATTCGCCTGCCGCTTAAGACCTTCATGAACTGACCGAAAATCACTCCGCCTATCGTGCTGAAAATAAAGGCTATAAGTCCTAGTAAGATAATTTTAAGCGTTTCCGGTTTCAGAAACTGCTCCGCGCCCATCGTGCTTCCCACCGCCAAGCCCAGAAACACCGTGGTGATGTTCAGTATTTCGTTTTGGGCCGCCTGGCTCAAGCGTTCAGTGGCTCCGCACTCTCGCAGCAGGTTGCCGAACATCAGCATACCCACCAGAGGAACGCAAGCGGGCAAAACCAACCCCGACACGATCGTGCAGATGATGGGGAAAAGAACTCTCTCCTTTTTGGAGACGGGACGCAATTGCGCCATGCGAATGGCTCGGTCGGCCTTTGAAGTAAACAGTTTGATGAAAGGCGGCTGGATCAACGGCACCAAGGACATGTAACTATAGGCCGCCACCGCGATAGCCGGCAGGATCTGCGACTGCCCCAACTTCATCGTCAAGTATATGCTGGTGGGGCCATCCGCTCCTCCGATGATGCCGATACTCGCCGCCTCCTTCAGGTTGAAGCCCAGTAAGTTGGCTCCGATGAACGCAACAAAGACCCCCAACTGAGCGGCAGCTCCCAGCAGGAACGTGATTGGGTTAGCCAGCAGCGGGCCGAAATCCGTCAACGCCCCAATACCCAAAAAGATGATGATCGGATAAATCTCATGCTGCGCCCCGTAATACACGTAGCGCAAAAAACCGGAGCTAGTACCCGCAATTACGTTCGCCTCATCAAGAATACCAGATAGGGGCAAGTTGACCAACAACGCGCCAAAAGCGATCGGCACCAGCAGCAAAGGCTCGAATCCTTTTCCAATGGCCAGATAAAGCAATAAGCACGCCACACATACCATTATAAAATACCCTGGTAGCAGAACTCCAAAAAACTCCGTGTTCTGTTTGAATAATTCCGAAAACCCGGAGGCGTTTGCCAGATCGTGAAGCGATTTCAAATACATTTCCATTTCGACGGCACCTTCGCTGAATTTTCTAAAGCTAACCGAGAACGATCAAGACGTCTCCGGTGTTGACAGAGTCGCCGCTTCTGACGCGAACCTCCTTGATTGTCCCCGCCGATGGGGCAAAAATTTCGTTTTCCATCTTCATGGCTTCCAGCATCAGGACCAAGTCTCCATTCTTCACGGAGTCGCCCACAGCAACCTTCACATCCAAAACTTTACCAGGCATGGGGGCCTCAATGGTCGCGGCGCCGGCTGGCACGGGTGCGGCGGAAGGAGCCGCGGGCGCGACGGGTGCCGGGGCGGCGGGTGTTGGGGCAGCCGCAACAACGGGAGCCGCAGGAATCGACACGATAGCGGGAGCCGGCGACGGAATAAAAGCGCCTCCGCCCAACTCCTCGACCTCAACCATATACGCCGTACCGTCAACCGTCACTTTATATTTCAAACCCATAACCTCAATACCCCTTTCCCACAATAGTAATATAATGTAATGCAATTTTATAGTGTCATGATTTATAGCGAATAGCTCAAAACGTTTTTGTTTCAGTCATCATTCAGTTATCTTTCAGTTATCTTTCAGTCATCCTTCAGTCATCCTTCAGTCATCCTTCAACGCTTCCAAGAGGGTTCGAGACCCCGATTGACGGAATCTACCACCGCCGCCGCGCGCCACGTGCTGTTCACTCCGGTAGAAAAAGGCCGGGCGCTCTCTATAGGGGTAATTCTCAAAACCCGACCCATCCCCTGAGTAGCTGCCAAAATCGCCGCCGTAATGGCCGCCACGTGCTGTACTTTCACGTTGATCACGGCACTAGGACTGACGGGGGGAATCTCCACCGCCTTGACCGCCGGCGCGGTCGTAACCGCGGAAGCGGAAGGGAGAGGGGGAGCTTTGGGCGTTTCCTCGCCCGTCAACAGTCGCATGGCGTAAATCACGAACGTCAAGCCACCCAACACGATAAAAACAATCGAAAAAGCGATAAGACTATAGGTGACCGCAGTCTCAAAATTTGTCATATTCATATGACTTTACCCCTTTTTTTCCTACTTTTTTTCTACTTTTTTAATGAGGAATCACGCCGTGCTTTTTGCTCGGACGCCTCACCTTTTTGGTGTTGATGCCGTCAAGAGCGAGCCACAGCTCCCTGCGCGTCTCCTCGGGCAGGATCACACGGTCCACAAAGCCCCGCTCGGCAGCGACATAAGGCGTAGCGAAAGCGGCGCGGTACTCGTCTATCTTTTCCAGGCGCGTCGCCGCGGGATCAGCAGCCGCGTCGATTTCCTTCTTGAACACGATGTTGGCCGCGCCATCGGCCCCCATGACAGCAATCTCGGACTGAGGCCACGCCAAAACCACGTCGGCGCCCAGTGACTTTCCGCACATAGCAAGATTCGCGCCGCCATAGGACTTGCGCAGGATCACGGTAACCAGAGGCACCGTGGCCTCGCTGTAAGCATAGAGCAACTTGGCGCCGTGGCGAATAATGCCGCCCAATTCCTGAGTGACGCCCGGAAGGTAGCCGGGAACGTCCACAAAGGTCACGATCGGTAAGTTGAAGGCGTCACAGTGACGGATGAAGCGGCTCGCTTTGTCGGAGGCGTCAATATCCAAACAACCCGCCATGACCTTCGCCTGGTTGGCGATGATACCGATGGGACGTCCTCCTATGCGGCCGTAACCCGTGAGAATATTCTGAGCCCACGACGGCTGCACCTCGGTAAAAACTCCCTCATCCAACACCAGCTTTAAAACATCGTGGACATCGTAACTCTTGTTAGGATTCGTCGGAACGATATTGCGAAGGGCCAAGTCCATGCGATTCACACTGTCCCCCGTCTCCGTCGTCGGGGCATCGTCCAAATTGTTGGAGGGTAGGTAAGAAAGCACCTTGCGCACCTGAGCGAAACACTCTTCCTCGGTGGCGGCGCTGAAATGAGCGTTACCGCTCTTCATATTATGGGTTTTCGCCCCGCCCAGTTCCTCGCTGGTCACCTCTTCGCCCGTGACGGCTTTGATAACCGCCGGACCCGTGATATGCATGACGCTGGTTCCCTGCACCATAAACACGAAGTCCGTTAGAGCCGGGCTGTAGACCGCTCCGCCCGCCGTTGGGCCCATGATAACCGAGATCTGCGGAATAACGCCGCTGGCCAAGGTATTGCGGAAGAAAATCTTACCGTAGCCGTTCAGGGAATCCACGGCCTCTTGGATGCGGGCCCCACCGGAGTCGTTGATGCCGATCGCGGGACAGCCCATTTCCATAGCCATATCTAAGACCTTGCAGATTTTATCGGCGTGTTTTTCTCCCAAAGACCCGCCCAAAACCGTGAAGTCTTGGCTAAAGACGAAAACCTTGCGGCCATTGATCGTTCCCCATCCGGTGATCACGCCATCCCCTAGAGGTTTTGTCTTTTCCAGGCCGAAGTTCGTGCACCTATGGGTGACAAGTTCGTCAATTTCCACAAAACTTCCTGAATCCAGAAGTTGGGTGATGCGTTCTCTTGCTGTTCCTTTCCCCTTTTCTTTCTGCTTGGCGATCGCTTTTTCACCGCCACCCGCAAAGGCTGAGGCTCGTTTCGCCTTCAGCTCTTCGCATAGTTCCTCAATACCGCGAATTCCCATAACTGAAAAGCTCCCCCTTTAGGGCCGGCTTTCATATGCCGGTCAGATAATTTCGGCAAGTTCCCGATTTCGATTTTTTGACATCGCGCTTTTATCTTAACCGCAAAAACACACATAGTTTAGAGTAGCATATTTTAAGAATAGAAGATAGCGTTATTTTTCAGTATTATTTCTTAATGCCACGCTCTTCGTCGGTGCCGGGGACGAGAGAATCACAGAGCGCGGCGCAGATTCCTGCCACGGCCATGGGGGTTTTCAGAATAGCCCAGGCCATGCTGCCCAAGGTGGAAAGAAATTTTCCGTAAGCTGGGTCCGTAAAGGTTTTTTGCACAGCTTCCTGCCCCACCCAATTGGGTAAACCCATTGCCATCAAAAAAGCGAAGCCCACGATGAGGATGTTTCTCTGGCTGCCCAGGTCCGCGCGGGTCAATACCTGAATCCCTAGGGCCCCGATCGTCCCGAAAAGCGCGATGTACGCCCCACCAATGACGGGAGCGGGCATGGTGGCCACAAGAGCGCCGAACTTTCCCAATAGGCTCATGCCAATGAGCAACACCGCCCCCGTGCGGACGACGTTGCGGGATGCCATACCTGTGAGGCCGATCAGGCCGATGTTCTCGGTGTAGGATGTGGTGCCGACGGACCCCAGCAAACCCGACAGGGCGCAGTTCATTCCCTCGGCCCCGATGCCCCGGCTGATCGTCGCGGGCGCGGGGTCCTCCAGATCTGCGACGTAAGAGCAGGAATGGTAATCCCCGATTGACTCGATCATGACGGCGAAAAAACCCGCCAGCATTGCGCTGATCGCCAGCAAACTGAACTTGGGAACGCCCCAGGGAATGACAATCTCCGTGCGCCAGACAGGAGCGTTCAACACGGTCTGAAAGTCGATGAAAATAGGGTGTCCTGCCTCCACCCAACCAGCTTGGGATGCCCCAACGCAGGTCAGATAGGCCACGAGAATGGCGGACAGCACGGCGAAAATATTGAGGATTTTGCTTTTCGACACCAAGCTGAAGATAAAAATCAACACTACCACCAGAAGAGAAACCGGCCAAAATTTCGACGCGTTGTCCACGGCTGTTGGCGCCAGAGAAAATCCGATAGCCATGATGGTGGGGCCAATGACCACCGGTGTGATGACCTTGCGGATGACTCCCACGAGTCCCGTGTAACCCAAAAGAGCCAGAATGAGCCCGCCCACGATCAAGCCGCCCCCCACGTACTGCATGACGGTTTCTGGACCGGCTGCCCCATAGGCTCCGATGACCGTCATGATCGGCGGAATGAAACTGAAACTGGAACCCTGCACGATGGGTAGCCCCGTGCCTAGCTTAGGGTGCGTCTGAATCAACGTCGCGATTCCCATGCCGAAATATACGCATCCGATGAACTTGGCGAGCTGTTCCGGATTCATGCCCATCGCCGGGCCGAAAATTAAGGGCACCAACGTGGTCGCCCCGAAAAGCGTCAAAACGTGTTGCGCCCCCGCCAATATCATGATCGGGAAAGGCGGCGTGTCGTTTACCCCATACACTACTTGTCTCTTTGCCATAATCGTTCCTCCTGTATTTTTTATTTTCTGCTGCCGGGTTTGATGATAGGCAAACCGCGCCGGCAGAGAGGGCAGGCGTCGGCCTCCCAAGACTCCACGCTCATAGCGGCCAGAGGGTGAAAGGGAACGCCGAAATCCACAGCCCCGGAGCGGTCCATCACGGACCCCACACCCCGATCACCTCCAGCGCGGTTCCTTCAAGTTTCGTTATCCCTCCAGATCCATTAGCAAGACCTCATCGGGTTCGTCGAAAGGGGCGATGCGAACGGCGATCAGTTCACTGCGAGAGGTGGGGACGTTTTTCCCCACAAAATCGGCGCGGATAGGAAGCTCCCGGTGTCCTCGATCCAGCAGAACCGCCAGTTGGATAGAGCGGGGACGTCCACCGTCCATCAGGGCGTCCAGAGCGGCCCTGGCCGTGCGCCCCGTGAAGAGCACATCGTCCACCAGGACCACCGTCAGCCCCGTAACGCTGAAAGGAATGTTTGTGCCGTTCAAGACGGGGTGTTCGTTCATCAGGGAGAGATCGTCCCGGTAAAAGGTGATGTCCAAGACCCCCACCGGCACTTTCACTCCTTCGACTTTCTCGATGTTCTCGGCCAGCAACCGAGCCAGAGGAACGCCTCTGCGCTGGATACCGATCAAGGCCACGTCCGTCACACCCTTGTTTTTCTCGATGACCTCGTGAGCGATGCGCGAAACAGCGCGCTCCATAGCGCGGGCGTCCATAATTTTCGCCTTTTCTTTCACATGCAGCCCTCCTTAATTCAATAAAAAACCTTAATTCAATAAAAAGCCTAAAGTTAGAATAGTGAAAAGCATAAACCTTGACCTAATCATTGATTTCATCATTGATCCCATCATTGCCCACAATAAAAGGCGTGCCCGCCGTCCTTTGCAAGTCGACAGGGCACGCCTTAATTCGCGTTTATGCCACGTGTTTAATCGCCTTACCAGCCTCTCTGGACTGGACTTAAAGGACACGTTTCAAATTTATTCAATATCAAACCGGTTAAACCTCAGTTAAACCAGAGGGAAGTATAACACTCTCTTTCCCCTTTGTCCATAACTTGCCTGTGATCACATAAAAATAATCTTTCCAACGCATTACGGATCATTCTATTTTTGATACAGATAGAACTCGTCTGTATGCAGAACAACGAGAGCTAAATCATAGTCGCCGCTATCAACAGCGTTTTGTGCTTCGCTCTGCGCGTGGGCGAGCAATTCGTCATCGGTCATTTCCACATATGAGGGCAAAGTGTCTTTATTACCCTTGTACTCAAATTCGTCGTTTGTTAAATTTATGCGTGTGCATTTTGCGTCATAACCAAAAATGCAAACCATATCACGGCCAAAGTCAAATATTTGTTGTATCGTACGCAATCTAAATGGATAGGAGGAAACTTTAGATCTGTTACTATTCAAATTGAAAACCTTATAGGTTGAAACCTCTTTACTGTGGTCATATCGCGCTTCAATAGCTTCAATTGCGTTTTTCTGTCTTACTCCTGTTTGAATACCTTGATACATTGATCCTGCACCGGATATTATAGAGCTTATGACAAAACTACTCACGCAGACTCTCAATGCTTTACCCTCGGTTTTATTCAGAAGATAGGCAAAGGCGATATTCGCGAAAAACACTATGCAATTTTGACTCCAAATCGAACCCCCTGGCAAAGCAATTAATGTTGGTGTAAAAACAATTATCGACTGTAGTACAATTAGCAAAAGCACTATTGCGCTCTTGTTTTTGTCTTTAACAAGTTTAACAAATACTGATAACGATAATAAAAGTATTGGGATAGACAATAGAACACAAGCGCTTGTAAATACGACCTCTATTGTCAGTATTTTGCTTCTGATAATCGTTATGATTGACGTCTGGTCTATTTGCGTATATGAGAACCCTAATCTCCGTGCGATTCCTATGACGTAGCTTGTTATCGGATCGTTTCTCATTCCGTAAATCCATAACTGCTCAGACTGGATAATTGGCGATAAATAGTAGGCCAACGCACAGATGAATCCGGGAACATAAAATTTCGCAAGCGTTTTTATTTCCGATTTTGTGTTGAAATCGCCGTCATTCAAGTTCTTAATAAATCCAAATAACGGAATAATAGCGAAATAAACAATCCCTGCTTCTTTGGCGCATAACGCCAGTGTGCACGACACAAAATAAACGATGAATTTCTTGGCGATGCTCTTTGCGTTTGCAAACAGATAAATACCTATCGCTCCGAACATCAAACTTCCAGTCTGATTGAAGCAATCGTAGTTGATGACAGTCACGATTGTGTTTCCGCCAATTAGAAATAGCAGAGCAAACGCGAGAGCAATTTTGGCTCTTATGTCGAGTATTTCTCTCGCGATTTTATATAGGAATACCGCGCCCACAGTATGAGTGAACACAATTAAGACGCGGTTAAGCCACGGAAACGTTTCAGGGTGCGCCTGATTGAATAAACCAATCAGAATATCGAAAAATCTGCGATATTGAGCAATACGATAACCCGATTGAATTGTCGGCGAGGTTAAGTAATGCCAGTCATCGGCAATCGGGACGATCAGCATAGTCAAGAAGAACAGCGCCAATCCGCCCACGGCAATCAGCAAGATGTTCTTGTCATTTTCCTTGTCATTTTCCTTGCGTTTAATCATTTGAAAATTCCCCTTTGTTTAGGTTGTTTTAGGTTGTTATTGTTATGTTTTCCAAACGCAAACCACTTTGTCAGCACGAACGTCAGCGGTACAGACAAACACGCGGCGAGAGCATATACGAAAATGTTATTCCACCCCAACAAGTTAATGCACACGCCAACGAACCCCACCAAAATACATAGGCTCGGTGTATACGATACGCAAAATCGCCCGAACTGCGTGAACGATAGTTGTTTTAACGCAAGTCTATATGTCAGCAGACCGCTCAACACATACGCCGGAATCAACCCTACAGCATAGCCGATAAAATATGCGATGGTTGGATCAATAATTAATGACGAGAAAGCCGAAACAGTAATCGCCGTTATTGATCCAATCACGCCGCAAAACACGAATGAAATAAATTTGCGCGAGAAGTAGGTGCGCTTGACCTTGCTCGCGAAGCTCGGTTTGTACTCGCCCCATGGGATTATCCGCCTTCCCTTTACTAAGAACGCGGATTTTGCGAGTGCGGCCATTGGCTCGTCTGACAACGTGTCGGAGTAAAACCGTGCGACGACAACGTCTGGAAACATCGCGCGGAAACGGTTGACCTTTTCCGCGCCGTGGCAGTTCGTGCCGAGCCATTCCCCGGTTCGCGGACTTGCGCGTGAGGCAATCAGAGTAACGCCCCACTCATCGCAGAGCGGTCGGAGCAGAAACTCCGGAGAAGCGGATATAATTACTTCGCCCGCTTTGCGCTCGTCAAGCGTTTTGTGCTCGTCAAGATAAAATGTTTTGATTTTCTTCCTGTGTGTATACCAAAACTCGCGCACGGTTTGCTCCGTATCGGCGAGCGACTTCACGCATGCGAAGAACTTCGACTTGAATTGTTCTTTGCTGTAAAACCCCAAGCTATACAGCACGGTCGCGAGTATCAACGCGAGAAAATACACCGACTTAACGGGCTTGTTTTTCAGACAGTATCGCCAAAAATCAAGGGAACTGTCACCGTCGTAGATAGTGCCGTCGAAATCGTAAACGTTCACATAAACCTCCCCGCGTAGAGTAAGCCGACAGTCAGTAGAGCGTACAAGCCACTTGCGGCGAGTAGGGTCTTATCCTCGAATATCACCGTGGTCGGGTCTCCGTGGGAATCGTCATCGTGAACGAGCAATAAATACTTGCACACGATAAAAATCACGACAGGCACGGTGTAAATCATATTCAGTCCCCGCGCCATAGCCCACAACGAGTAAAACACAACCATTAACCCGGCGCAAACGAACATCATTCCGTTGAGAAAACGCAAATCGTACTGCTCCAAGGCGTGTCTTGTAAGCGAACCCTCCATTTTCATCATTTCACCGCGCCGCTTACCGAACGCCATAAACAGCGACATCGCAATGACGGTCAAAAACAGCCAGTTCGATACCTTGTCGCCGATCGCAGCGCTTCCCGCGTACACCCGCAACACAAATCCTGCTGCTATGCAAAAGCAATCAATAATCGCTAAGTGTTTTAGGCGTATCGTGTACGCGACATTGATAGCGAGGTAAGCCGCCGCGATCACCGCAGTCGGCAGGTTGACGAACAACGCAAGCGTCAAACCTGAAATAAGCAACAGAGCACAAAATACGGCGGCACCCGATTTCGGTATCGCGCCGGAGGCAATCGGGCGGCGGCATTTGATTGGATGCTCCGCGTCTTGCTCCGCATCCAGTAAGTCGTTAAAAGTATAGACTGTCGACGATGTCAAACAAAACGCCACAAACGCCAAACCGCACATCGCGAGTTTTGGTAAGTTCGTCAGTTCAAGCGAGAATACAAGCGGCATGAACACGAATACATTTTTCAGCCAGCTTTTGGGGCGAAGCTGTTTTATGTATGCAATTACAGGCATAATCGTATCCTTTACTCAACAGGATTTTGGAGTTTACTCCAAAAGCGCGCGCCTTTTGATAGTCGCTTACCCCCTGCTAAAAACAGCACAATGACCCATAATTCGTAATGACTCAGAGCTTGATGAATGACTTGATGAATGACTTGATGAATAAATGGAGACGCGCGTAAAAAAGGCGGCGCGCCCATCAAATAGAGGACAGAATCGCCGTTATCGGCGTATAGAGTTTGATTGCCAATGGTATCGGAAAACGTCGCGCCGCAAACGGGCACGAAAAAACTATAAAAAGAGAAAAAATTCTCCTTTGGAGGAGTCATTAAAGAATAATCTGGCATCTGGCATCTGGCATCTGGCATCTGGCAAAATTATATAGGCCCATTACTAAATTTACAAGAGTAAAACGCACAAAAACAAGGAAATCAATGTGATTAACCTTCATTATCTCATGCCTCTCTTCTCGCTCATGAGGTGAAAGCGTCTTTCCAATGTAATCTTTCTGCCTATCAGCTTTTTTGTTTGTTGCTGTCAGTAAACTATTGACTAACCCTGAGTAGTTGGCGTAATTCTATGTGTGTTAACCAGAAAGTTGACACCCCCATCCGCGAGATGAGGTCGAAAAATCTCCATAAATCCTTTCAGTGTAAGGGATAGAGCGTTTCCTTTTTTTCGCCAAATGGTGAAAGATAAAAAATCGCTGTTCCCTTAAACAACGTAGAATGACGCGGATTTTTAGAAAGTATCTCGCGGATTGAGGTGACATCATTGTTCCATAAGCAATATTACTTCAATATTACTTCAATATTATTTCAATATTATTTCAACAACGTTTCCACTTTGAGAATAAACGTCGCGACCTCGGAATTCGCGTGGAAATTTAGGCTTTCTTTGTAACGGGCCAAGGCTTCCTCGTACTTTTGGGCCTTATAAAGAGCATTGGCTTCCTGCACCAGCGTGTTGGCTTTTTCCATGTTATCCAAAGTGGTCTCCAATTGATTCGCAAAATCCAGCAATTTTGGGCTCTGGCTGAGTTTGTAGCTTTCTTTATATCTTTGTAGCGCCTCTCTGTATTTCTTTTGCTTATAGAGCTCGTTACCCTCTTTGAAAAGGGCGTCCGCCTGCACCAGGTCGCGCGTGTCCCCTTGGTCAGAAGACGTGTTTTCGTCTGGAGAGGGTTCTTCCGGCAAATCCCCGTTTTCCGACAGGGGCGTCTCCGCCACAACCGGAGCCAACATAAGTTCCAGCTTCCGAATGGTCTCCTGCAGAGCCTTGTCGTTTGGGGCGTCTGCTTGGGCAAGCCGATAACGTTGCAGGGCCTCAACAGACTGCTTTTGTTTGACGAGAGCGTCACCCTCCTTGATCAAGGCATCGGCGCGCCTTTTGGCCTCCGCATCCTCGGCCTTTTTCACGTAGGATGCCGCAGTGTCATTGTGGGCGTAGGTCAGGCTTTCTTTGTATTTCGCCAGAGCCTCGACGTTTTTTTTCTGCTTGATGAGGGCCTCGGCATCTTTGCGCAGTTGAGAGGCCCTTGCCTCGGCTATGCGATCTTCTTCCTTCTTGATCAGAGCGGCCAGCTCGTCGTCGTACCAGACGCGCAGACTTGCCTTGTATTTCACCAGGGCCTCAGTGGTTTTTTTGTCTTTCATGAGGGCGTCACCCTCGCCTCGCAGCCTAGATGCCTCCACCCGCGCGACCCTTTCCCTGTCCGCCCACTCTCGCAGTGTATCCATGTAAGCCGTCAGGTAGGGGTCAGCGTGAAGCGTCAAGCTGCGGGTGAAATACTCTAGGGCCTCGCTGTAGTGTTTTCTGTCCACCAAGGTGTAGCCTTTTTCTCGAAGGTCGCGAGCTTTTGCGATCTGCGCTTTCTCCTCCGCGATCTCTTGGGTCAGGCGCAGGATATCTTTGCTGACCGCGTCGTTTTCCGTCAACAGGAAACTGTCTTGAAAGCGAAGTAACGCCTCCACTTTCGAGCCTTGCGCCAAAAGGGCGTCTCCCTCGGCACGCAGGTTTTCCGCCAGAATGACATTCCTGCGCCTGCGGGTCCAGGCCTCCGACAGGTCATATCGAATGTCTTTGTTTTTCTCGTTAGACCAGAGTCTTTCGGCCTCTCCGATTTTCGCCTCGGCCTCCTCGACTTGTCCGCCAGCCAGGAGGAGAGAACTCTCCGACAAAAGGCGAGCGGCCTGCTCCATTTTCCCCACGTCTCCCTTCATTTGGCTCAGGCCGGAAGAGATGTCGGGATCGAGTGGATCCAAAGAAGATGCCTCCGTCGCCTTATCTATGGCCTGAAGACGCCTGCCCTCGCTCCAAAAATCTTTGGCCTCCGTCCATCTCTCCCATGCTTGGAAGCGCTTGAAATCCCGGGCGATTTCGCTTTTATCAACAGCTACCAGAAAGTCGATTTGACCGTTGCCCAAAATGATCCCACGAGAATCTTTGACCATGACGTTGACCCTGCTCATCCCCGGTGAAGGTCTTCGCAGCACCACGCCGCTGTCGAGAGACGCCACCAAAATGGAATCCGGATCTGCGCTCCAGAAGTAAGAAACAGCGCCTTCCGCCAGAGGGATGACCTCTGCTTGAATTTCCATATCCGTGCCTGTCGAGAACTCGTTGGCTTCCTCCAAGCGCTTCAGAGTCGTATTCCAGAGTTTTGCTGTCCGGGCTTTCTCGTTGACGGTTAGCCTCACGTAACGGGGTTCCGCCACAAGGGATAAGGTCCGCGTCGCCAATTCCCGCTCTTTTCCCGCTTGCAACACGGTCAGCGCGACTGTCACGGGCTGACCGTCCGCCGGGTAAAAACCATAAGCGTGCCCCTGGCCGACAGGCGCGTTATCTTTTACGTTACCCGACACCTTCCAACGATAGGTCAACCCCTCGTCCACGGTCCAAGCGCCACCCTCAATCCGAACGGTGGTTCGCTCCCCTAGATAAGGGATAAGAGGGAGAGCTTTCAGCTCCAGAGGTTGGGGCAACAACGTCTCGATCCAGTTTTTTTCGATGATTTTCTTCTGGACCTCGGTCAGTAGTTTTTCAGCTTCGGGCATCCGTTTGAGAGTGATAGACGACTGTAATTTTTCCTTCGCCTCTTCGAACTTCGACTCTCTATCCAAGACCACAGCTTCTTTGTAAAGATCGGCGGCCCGTTCTTCCGCGTCGCGAGTTTCTCGAAGAAGCTCCTGAAGGGTTCGAATCATCTGGGCGACTTCTTCGTTGTGCCAAAGGTTTTCACTTTCGCGAAAAAGGTCTAGTGCCTTTTCTGGGTGAGACTCCTGCCGCGCCTGAGCCGCCAATTCCGCGGCCCGTGCGATTTTGCTGTTGCGGGCTCCTAGCGTGTTTTCCAAACGTTTGACGGTCGAGGCGATATCTCCCGCCTCCAGTTCGTCCAGAGGAAGATCCTTGACCGTCAGCCCATTGGCGGAAAGCAAAGCCTCACCCCTTCGCGCGCTTTCTAATGCCCCGTCCAGGTTTCCCCCTTTTTCGAGTTTAGTGGCTTGAGCGTAGTGGGCCTGAGCTTCCAGAGCTAGCTTCTTTTTCGTTTCGATGCGCTTGGTAAGTTCTCCGATCTTTCTCTCGGCGTCTCCAGTTCTGCGGATATCTTGGGCGCGGCGATATTTATTCAATGCCTCCTCCAGGCGTCCACTCTCCTCCAGAAGCGCACCTTCCTTGAAGGCAAAAGTGGCTTGCGCGACATCGTCGTCGATACGGGCGATATGGGATGTTACGCGCTCAATGGATCGTTCGAAAGAACTATCCCGCCATACGTCCAGGGCTTGGTGATATTTACTCAATGCCTCTCTTAAAATTTTAGGATCTCCCTGGTCTTGCAAGCCCCGAGCCTCTAAAACCGACGCTGCCTCAGACAGCCGCGCGCTCTCGTTTTGCCAGCGAAGCTGGTCCATGATTTTCCCCTGAATCCGCTTCACGTCGGCGGCAATAGTGGGAAGCTCCCATATTTCTCTGGACTCAATCATCTTCGTAAGGGCATCATCCAGATTCTCCTGGGCTTCAAGCATCACGCCCACCTCTCGAACCGCTTCCGCGACCTCCTTTTTACGCTGTATGGCCTTCTGCAGAGCTTCCACATCGGTTTGAGCGGCGCGAACTTGAGGATTGAAACGAAGGCGCAGGCTTTCTTTGTACTTTTCCAGAGCGCCTTCCAGATCCCCAGCCTTCTCTAGGCGCTCCGCTTCTTTGACGAGGGTTGCCGCGCTATCCTCCACGGCCTGCGCTTGTTCCAAAAGCGTCTCGATCTCCGTGATGTTTTTTTCTATGGAGGCATGAGCGTAGAATGCCCGAGCCTGCCGGTATTGCGTCAGGGCTTCCTCTAACTTGCCGTCGCGCCACAGGGACGCCGCCAGGGATGCCAGCTCTAAAGCGTGAAAATAGTTGTCTCGGACCTGTTTAAACCGTTCGAGTTCGCTGCGCAGCACGTCATCTTTCACGCCCCCGTTCAACAATTCCTCGGCAGCCTGTCTGGCTTGGACGAAGGCGCTTTCGATCTCTCCCTTTTCACGCAACGCGAGGGCGTTTCTCCAGCGTTCCCAGCCTCGGACCAATTGGCGGCTTCGCTCCAGCATCGCGTAGGAGATATCCACGTTGAAACCGTATATCGCCTGTCCCAAAGTTACGTTGTTCCTATCCGACACGATGACGGTGACCTCCGCCCGTCCCGGCGTTTCCCGGTAAACGAGACAGTGATTTCCTACTTCCGACGTCAGAATGGTCCCCTCGTTGGAAGTCCACTGGTATCGAAGTTCTTTCTGTGGAACTGGTTCCAAAACGACATCCAGGGCGACTTTCGATTTAACCATTCTGCCCCGTCTTTCCATCATGGATTTTGTCGCCTCGTCCCATAACTGAACCGTCTCCTCTGGAGTCAGATTATTCACGGTAAGCGAATGACGCTGAGGCGTGATGGTGAGGGCGGCAGTTCCCAAGTCACTTCCTCCGAGCCTGTCCCAAAAGCTGGCGGAAAGTGTCGCTGGTTCCACTCCCATCTCGTAGGTCACGGTATTACTACTTTCCACTCGGAAATCGCTCACTCCTCCCTGCCACTCCCAGCGAATGCCATATTGCGTTTCGTCGAATTTTCCCCCAGGAGAAAAATTCGACGAAAAATTCTCGGTGCGTATCCTCACCGTTTCGCCAGGATAGGGCATATCCGGAGACGCCACCAGAGAAAAACGCAACGGTTCGAAGTCGGGGGAGGCGGCGATAACAACTGAAGCGCGCAAAAACAAAAAAAGCGCAAGGCAACATACAATGATTTTTTTCATGACTTTCGGATTCCTTTCAGACACAATACACAACCGGCCGAAATCCCATTGCCGCTCAGGAGAATGTCTTCAACGGATTTCGCTTCACAAGTCGGCGTTTAACATATTGGTTTCTATGAGTTTCGTAAAACTTTCCACCTCGGGGTTGAAATGGATGACGAGGCTTTCTTTGTACTTTTCCAGCGCCTCGAAATAGTTGCCTTCGTTGTAGAGATTGTTGGCCTCCTTAATCAGAACGTTGGCCTGTAGAACGGATTCGTACTCTTTGAGCGAGGTTTCGACGATGCTGATCCAATCTGCTAGTCTCTGGTTTTGGGAAATGGTGTAGCTCTTGTGGTAAACGTCTAAGGACTCCCGATATTTGCCTTTTTTATAGAGGGTATGTCCCTCCTGCAAGAGGCGCGTGGCGTCAGTCTGGGTTCCTATGCCAAAGTCCTCCGCGGACCGCACCGCCTGTAAAGGCACATCCGTGACGGTCTTCTCCAGGAGCGCGATACGATTTTCCAAGTTGGGATCTGGCCACAAAGCTTGACTTTCCCTGTAGCGCAACAACGCTTTAGCGTTGTTGTCCTTTTTTTCCAAGTCAGAGGCTTCTTTACGCAACACCGCTGCGCGATTCCTGCGTTCTTTGATGGTTTCGCCCAGTTCGGCGGTGTGAGCCTCCAGCTCCGAGTTGCTCTCCAGTTTCAGGCTTTCCCTGTATTTTGCCAATGCCTCCAACAGTTGCCCGGACGTCTCCAAATCGCGCCCTTCATTCGCGAAAGCATTGGCCTGAGCGATGGATGCCAGGCGTTTTTCGATGCGTTCGGCCCGTTGCGACACGGCTTCGTTGCTTTGCAGAATCAAAGTGTCCTTATAGTATTTCAGGGCGTCTTCAAAAAAACCTTCTTGGTCATAAGCCGCCGCCGTGTCCTTCAACCACTCCGCTTGCTGATGGACGAGGCGTGCTTTGTCCACCTCCGCCTCCAGATACTTGATGATGGTCTCCGTTTCCGCCAAGGCCCACGCGGCGTAAGCGCGTCGATAGATTTTCAAAGCCTCCACGAGTTTCTGTTCGTTTTGCAGGGCGACGGCATCCGCGGTGAGTTTACGGGATCTCTTCACGCGGGCGTAGTTGCCGCTCATCATTTTGAGTCCTTCCGCGATTTCAAGGGTTTTCGGGTCTTTATCCGCGGCCTCCACGGCGTTTTTCATGGCTTCGTCGAAGTTCTTCGCGTCCCACAGGCTCAAGGCTTCAAGCCATTGGTTCCACGCGTTTTTCTGTTGGATCGATTCCTCGACCCTTGTCCGAGAAATAGGAACGCTGACGTTTTTACTTCCGCGCCCCAAGACAATGCCTTTGGCATCCGCCACCACCACCGAAAGCTCTGCGTCTCCAATCTCATTGCGGGCGATTGTGACCTGACGCTCGTTTTCTCCACTGCGTATAGAGGTAGCGGCGTCCGTGCTCCACCGAGTCCGGATCTCCTTCGCGTAATCGGGAACAAGCCGCAAATCGAACATCACGGGTTCTCCCGCGATCAGGCCATCGGCGCCCACCTCTTTTTTTGAGTTGGCATCCCACAGCATAAAAGGAGCCGGTTCGATCATGAGAATATCCACAACAAATTCCTTCGGAGTCAAAGACACATCCGCCGACGTCAAGACCCGCCCCTCGGTGTCCAGTGCCGTAACGGAGGCGAAGATCGGCTCCGTGTCGAAGGGCGTGAAACGACATTCCAACCCTCCCTTGCAAAGAAGAATAGGTTTTACGTTGCCCTCGAAAGACCACTCAAATATAGCGTTCGACGCTTTAGTCGCATTTCCGCTCAACGAGAGCACCACCTCGCAACCGATGTAGGCTTCTTCCTTTTGCTCTATACGAAACGTCTCCGCTCCCTCCGCCGAAACGTCCATCGCAAAGAAGAAGGCCGTTGCGCACACAATGCTCAACAACGACGCGCTTTTGAACCCTTGTTCGTACTTCAAAGCGATTCCTCCCACCTCAGTCGATTGACTTGAGACTATTCCGTAGAAGATTTTACGCTATTTCGGAAAGAAAATCCATTTCGTGTCAAAGGGTCTCGGCGTACAAAAGATGGTGTTCCAGAGAAGAGATGGTATACTTACATAATTATCTCAGAATTTGTTTTGAAAGTTTCGACTTGCGTAAGGATGTGGTGTACTCGTGCGACCCATTATTGTCGATGCCCATTACGATCTTCTATGCGATGTCTTCCGCCTGAGAAAAAAAGGGGAGCGAAAGGTCATTGAGCGTTTCTATCTGGAAGACCTGAAAACCTCTGGGGTCAACGTGGTGATATGCTCGCTCTTCGTTCACGACCAATACCTGCCGGAGATGGCTTTGAGGCACGCTCTGGACCAAATCGGGATGTTCCACCGCGAAATGGAGGAATCCGAGGGACTTTTCGCCCTGTGTCGTAACGCCGCAGAAGTCAGAAAAACGGTGGAAGAAGGACGGGCGGCGTTCCTGCTTTCCTTTGAAGGAGTTGAGCCCCTGGGGAACGACCTCCTTTTACTGAGACCTTTCTACGAGCTAGGTGTGCGCTTTGTGGGTTTGACTTGGAGCCGACGTAACTACGCGGCGGACGGCTGTCATTTCTGGCCTATTCCCGAGGGGACACCAGGGGGACTCACGGCTTTCGGGGTGCAATTGTTGAAAGAAGCGGAACAATTGGGAATGGTATTGGACGTCAGCCACTTGAACGACGCGGGATTCGCGGACGTTCTCGCGCTCTCTCAAAAGCCCTTCATCGCCTCCCACTCCAATTGCCGATCCCTCGCCAACGTCACGCGGAACCTCACCGACCCTCAGATCAAAGAATTGGCTTTCCGAGGCGGCGTCATGGGCCTCAACAATATGATCCATTTTGTTTATCCCAGCGAAGATTTCGACGAAAGAATATTCTACGCCAAGGAATCGGAACCGCCGCTAGCGCATATTCCAGAGGGCAAACCGCTTTACGAAGGGTTTTTCGACCATATCCACCATGTGGTTGACCTGGTGGGGCCTGATCACATCGGGTTTGGTTTTGACCTGTGCGAGTTCGATAGACCGGAGGAGAAGCGGAACATGAGCGTCTTCCCCTCTTATAGGCACGTAGCCCCTTTTATTGAGCGCCTCGACCAAGAGTTTCCGAAAAACGTGGTGGAGAAAATCTGTGGCGGCAATTGGATGAGAATCCTTGAGACCCTACACTAAAATTGTCTATGTCGCTATGCTGTTTCTAGCAGTGGCGTTTATTCTCTCTATTCCTGTTCGGCGCGTCGAATTGCGCGACAGGGCGGGAACGACGGTGTTGTCTTTTCCTCTTTATTTGGGGGAAACCTTTTCTATGGAGTACATTCACTCCGTGCAACTGTGTCCTGTGGTGGACGAATACTACGTCGTGGGAGATGCTTTGTGGCTCTGGGAAGAACGGACTCAATCCACCAACGCAGGCCTCCCGACGGAAGCTCCACATCTGGGGAGGTTCATTTACGATCCCCCTTGGTATCGGTACATAGGGAGACGGCGGCCTTTTAACGATATTCGCCTGAGAGTTGGTGACGTCCGAGTGGGACGCAACGTTCTGACTTTGCCGACAGGTCGGCGTGTGGAGCTTTTCGAGCATTTTGCGGGGGCGCTTTTAACGCTGTGTTTACGATGATTTAGGGAGGTGGGCCGATGAAGGCGGAATTGACGATATGAGTCTAGAGTCTGGTAGACGGTTCATACGCGTTCTAATAGCTACTGACGTTGAAGCCGAAAACCAAGACCGTGCAGTGGCTGTTGACCTGGGCATCCGAACGTTTGCGTGTGGAGACCGTGTGTCTATACTATTTGTGTCTCTACTACTGTGGAAAATATTGCTGAAAGGATCGGTACAAACATGGCTCAGGTAACGGATCAGGTCAATTTAGATGTAGGATCAGACGTAGGATTAGATGTAGGAATGGTAACCGATATCGATGTGGAGGAAATTAAAAGGCAATACGACAGTGAATCGCGGTTTCGAGCCCCTAGGGGCTGGGTAGGTATGCTTGTCAATATATTTGCCGTGGCTATGTCGCTTTTTCATCTTTACACATCGGCTTTTGGATTATTACTGGAGATGCGGCAGCGTGCGATACACCTCTTTTTCGTTTTGGTGCTGGTGTTTCTGCTCTATCCCATGAACTCTAAGAGTTCCAAAACTCGTATTCCCTGGTACGATTGGCTCATGGCGGCTCTTGGGGCCGTTGTCACGTTGTACATAGTCTTCGAGTTTTACCCCGTGTTAGGACAGGCAGGACTTCTGACGGGGCTCCTCGGAAAACTGACGGGGAACGAGTTTTACTCCATGATAGTACGAGCGGGGTTGCCCAGCTCTACGGACTTGGCGATCGGTTGTCTGGGGATAGTGATGGTTCTGGAGGCGACCCGGCGGGTTTCTAACCCCGTATTGCCGGTCATCGCGATTTTCTTTATTCTCTATTGCGCTTTCGGGCGCTCTGCCCCCGCCCTTTTCCAGCATCGAGGTTACAATTTTTACCGCATCATCAACCATATGTACCTGGGAACGGAGGGGGTCTTTGGGACGCCTCTGGCGGTATCTGCCACATTTGTGTTCATGTTCGTTCTCTTCGGCACGATCGTGGAACAAACCGGATTGGGCAGGTATATCATCGACCTGTCTATGGCTCTGGCCGGTTGGTCGGCGGGCGGACCCGCCAAGGTGGCCGTGGTCAGTTCGGGCATCATGGGAACCATCTCCGGCTCTTCCGTGGCCAACGTTTGCACTACGGGCATGTTTACCATTCCCTTGATGAAAAGCGTGGGGTATCAACCTCATTTCGCCGGAGCCGTGGAGGCCGTGGCGTCCACGGGAGGGCAGATTATGCCGCCCGTAATGGGAGCGGCCGCCTTCATCATGGCTCAGACCATGGGAATTTCCTATTTGGAAGTAGCCTTGGCTGCGGTGGTGCCTGCCTTGTTGTACTATATCGCCGTCATCGTTCAGGTCCATTTCGAGGCTACGCGCCTAGGTTTATTGGGTCTTTCTCGGGACAGGCTTCCGAGCCTGAAAAAACTCATCCTTGAACGAGGCCACTTGCTTCTCCCCCTGGGGGGCATTGTCTACTTCCTCGTGGCGGGTTACACGCCTCTCAAAGCGGCGTTTTACGGTATTCTCCTCACGGTGCTCACCTCCTATATGAGGCGAGATACTTGGTTGACTCCGCAAAAGCTATGGAATGGGCTCGTCAACGGAGCGAGAAGCTCCCTGGGTGTGGCCTGTGCCTGCGCCACGGTGGGAATCATTATCGGAACCGCGACGCTGACGGGGTTAGGGCTGAAGTTGGCTCATGCTATTGTAACTATGGCGGGCGGAAGTCTGTTTTTGACCTTGGTCTTCACTATGGTGGCCTCCATCTTTTTGGGCATGGGTTTACCCACCACGGCAAACTTCATCGTGACAAGCACCATGGCGGCCCCGGCTCTGATCAGATTGGGGATTCCCGAAATGGCCGCCTATATGTTTGTGCTCTACTTCGGCATCGCGGCTGATTTGACTCCTCCCGTGGCTCTCGCGGCCTACGCCGGGGCGGGCATCGCCAGAGCTGACCCTATGAAGACGGGCATCACCGCCACGAAGCTGGCTCTAGCGGGATTCCTCGTCCCCTATATTTACGCCTACAATCCCATATTGGTTTTAGTGGGCTTCGAACCGTTCGTGTTTTCCCAGGCCGTTGTGACGGCTTTGATCGGGGTGTTCCTGTTGGGGATGGCTACCATAGGCTACTACAAGGCGCCTTTGAACGGGTTTTTGCGGATCTTGGCGTTGGGCGGCGCTTTGGGGCTGATGATCCCGGGCTGGAAATCCGACCTGACGGGCTTGGTCGTGTTGATTTTCCTGTGGTTCGCGCAGACGGAAAAAGTGAAAAGGAAACTGAGTTAGGGGAAAAGACCATTGATGGTTTTAGTGGAGTGATGTATATTAGATAGGAGTAAGGGAGTAAGGTGGAGTGTGGCCTCTGGATTCGATATTTTTTCGGAAGCCATAAACTGAAGTAAGTTGAAGATAAGCCATAGATAGCTATAGAATGGAGGGTCTCCGATGCAGGAAGTGAAGAAGGTTATAACTGAGGTCGGAACAAATGAATGGCAGGTTGTGGTCTTCTTCTTAGGAGAGCAATCTTTTGCTATAAATGTGGACAAGACGCGGGAGATACTTCGCTGGCCGGGGTGTCGGGTTATTCCTGATACTCCTAGCGCGATGATCGGAATCACCTCCGTTAGAGGCGAAGTGTTGCCCCTGGTGGACCTTCGTGTGTTTCTGAACGTGGACTCCCACGTGGAGAGAGAACAGTGCAAGGTGATCATTGCCGAGTTTAATGAAGTGAAGTTGGGCTTCGTGGTGGACGCGGTGGAGCGGATCTACCGCATCAACTCCGAGGACCTGGATTCGACCTTGACGGGTAAATATTTAGGCGAGTGGATTCTTTACGTCATCAAGAGGGATGCGCGAAACGTGCTTCTTCTGGACTATGAGGCCATCGTCCAGGCTATCAGCCCTCAGCTCGCTATGCACCAGAAGCTAGACCTGACGGCGGCTCAAACTGTGATTAAGGGCCTAGGGGATCTTTCACAATACCATATCATTATTGCCGAAGACTCGCCCTTGATACGTAAGCAGATCAAGGATTCCATGGAAGCGGGCGGTTTTATCAATCTTAGAATTTGCGCGGACGGGAAAGAGGCCTATGACTGTATTATGGAGGAAGATATTCACTACGACGTCCTCATTACGGATGTGGAGATGCCGCGCCTGGACGGGCTCGCGTTGACGAGACGCCTCAAGGAAAACGCCGCTACGCGAGATCTTCCGATTATTGTTTTCTCCTCCATCATGGCCCAGGACATTAAGACCAAGGCCGCCAGCGTAGGGGCTAAGTACCAGATCACCAAGCCGGAGATTTCTCAACTGGTGGAATACGTGGCGAAAGTCATCAAAGAAGAGCGACAAAAGCTGGAAGAGCGACAGACGGCGGAAGAAGAGCAAAAGAGCGCAGTTGCCTGAGGAATCTGAAATCCGATGGAACCGCTGGAATGGGATAGGAGATAAGGTGTTGCGCTACTGGAATTCGGATCTGGATCTGGAGATCGCTTCGTGGTTCCCCTTCGGGGTGGACTACAAGCTGATCTCTATTAATTCACTGCATAGTTCTCAACTGAAAAGAATAGCCGCCTTGTGCCTAGAGGTGGGAAGCGAGTTTTTTTTCATGACGTCGATGCTCAGCGGTTGCGTAGGTAGCTTGATGCGTGATAATTTTTACAAATACAACGCGGCTAATGGTATCAGTTTGGGGTTTATGATGCTTTTGGGCTACTCTCCAGAGATGGAGAAACTGCTGGGCCATAATTTTGCCGACCAGAAGGATATCAAGGCGGGGGTAGCGTTTTGTTCTCTGTGGAACAAAACGTTGCTTCTCGAAAATATGAAGGTTATCGTTTTGGTCAGCGATAGCGTTTTGTTCAGCGAAGAGGAGTTTTTGAGTAATTTTGAGTCTATGTTCGAGGCCGATAAGATTGCCGACCGGGCGAATATTTCCTACTTTGCGGAGAAGTTCGGGTACAGACGCTTTTGTATGGCCTACGAAACGGACGACCTTTTGCAGCTCCGGATCAGTAAATTGTTATACGAAATGGAGTTGCCCGAAACTCGTCAGATGGTAGGCCCTTCTCCGGAAATGCAATTTCCGCCTTTTTTCGGTATGTATTTGGGTGTATAGTGCTATAATCACTCGCTAAAAATCGAGTTATGGAGGATATAGCCGTGCAAGGAGAAAATACGGATACCATCAAAACGGAAGCGCCTAAGAGCGATACGGTCGAGTATCTCGGCAAGGTGCGCAACCTCGTTCACGAGGGCCAGGGGAGGGGCTTCGTCACCCATCAGGATATCGAGCGTCACATACCGCTGGATACGTGGAACTCTGACATGTTGGACAACATCCTGAACAACCTTCAGGAGTTGGGTATCGAGGTGGTGGAGGAGGAAAGCCGGAGCAAAATACAGGCCACGGTCACGATGGGAGAGGAACTTCTGCCGTCCTTTGACGCCGACATGGGAAAGCTCGACGATATTCCGTTGACGGACCCTGTGCGCATGTACCTGCGGGAGATCGGAAAGGTTTCTCTTTTAACGGCAGAGGAAGAGGTGACTTTGGCCAAGCAAATGGAGGAGGGCGACCTTCGGGCCAAGCAGAAGCTGACCGACGCGAACCTGCGGCTGGTGGTGAGCATCGCGAAAAAATACATCGGCAGGGGGATGCTTTTTCTGGACCTCATTCAAGAGGGGAACCTGGGGCTCATTCGCGCCGTGGAGAAGTTCGACTACCGTAAGGGATTCAAGTTCAGCACCTACGCGACCTGGTGGATACGCCAAGCGATCACCCGCGCTATCGCGGACCAAGCTCGCACGATTCGAGTACCTGTGCATATGGTCGAGACGATCAACAAGATGGTGCGTATTTCGCGACAGCTTGTCCAAAAGCTGGGGCGAGAGCCCACGGATGAGGAAATTTCGACCGAGATGGAGATAGACCCCTCCAGAGTGGAGGAGATTCGCCGGATAGCTCAGTTGCCCGTCTCTCTGGAGACGCCGATTGGTGAAGAAGAAGACAGTCAGTTGGGGGATTTCATCGAAGACAGGGATCTTCCCAGCCCCGACGAAGCCGCGGCGGGACACTTGCTTCATGAGCAGATCGAGGATATGTTGGACGCCCTCTCCACTCGAGAGAGAGAGGTGCTGCACTTCCGATTTGGCCTGGAGGATGGTCATTCTTATACTCTCGAAGAGGTGGGACGCAAGTTTGGGGTCACCCGAGAGCGTATTCGTCAGATTGAGGCCAAAGCACTGCGTAAGTTGCGCCATCCAAGCCGAAGCCGTAAATTGAAGGATTTTCTGGATTGAGCGCAAAAAAGTACGGGAGGTGGAGAAGTTGTATTTGGGGAAAGGTTTTCTATTCGCGGTGGGGTTGACCTTATCTTTTGCCTCTTCTTCTTTCGCCGCTACCCAAAGGTTAGGAGCTGTGGCCGGATCCAACGCTAAAACTCAGTCTTTTAACGAATCCGCCGCCAACATGGGCGCGGGAAGGGGTACAGGTCCGGGAGTGGATCTGACGAAAATCGCTTCGTCCAAAAAACCTCAAACCTTCACCGGTTTACCCGATGGTACTTTACCGGGAGGCGGCGCGGTGAGACCTGATCGATCATATAATCCCACGGGTAAAATCGTGTTTTCGGGGGACCCTGTGGACCCCGTCATCGGGCCAGAAATGTTGGGTTCCACTTTAGATCGTGTTTACAGCATAGCAGACCACGTGGGCTACGGAATGGTGAAGAAGAACTACGTACCGGGGGCTCTGGACGCTATCTACGTGTTTGACGTGATGGCAGGAAGGGCTAGGCGGTACGTGCTCTACTTCGACCGAAGCGCGAAATTGCTGAAAATAGAATTCTTCGAGCCAGTTGATAAAAAATGGATCACATTCTGAAACGCTAACCGCTCCTGGTCGTTGAACATTTAGGGTTAAAAATCGGTTAAAAAATCGGTTGAAAATCGGCGGAGTTTTAGGACGAAGTTCCAGTTGTTTTTCGCTGAAACATGCCGTTGGAATGCCGCGGGTGAAAACGCGGCATTTTGTATTTTTGAGAGATTTGTTTTTTGAGAGAATGGAGAGTCAAATGGAGAGCCAAATGGAGAGTCATGATGTCTGGAAAAGCCGCAAATCTTAGAGGTTATCCACATTTACCAGAGATGAGGGTGGCCTTGATATCCCTCGCCCACGGGGTCAACGATACCTACGCCGCCTTTCTGGCGACTTTCATCCCTTTCATCAAAGACAATTTGGGGCTTTCTTACGCTCTGGCAGGCAGTTTCAACGTTATCGTGGGATTTTTTCATATTTGCTGTCAGCCTGCAATCGGTTATCTGTGCGACCGCATACGCAGACCTGTCCTGATGGTCGTTGGCCCCATCCTTTGCGGGTTGGGCGCCGTCCTGCTACCCAACACGAGTTCCTACTGGGCGGCCATTGCCGCGGCCGGACTCTGGGGTTTTGGCAGCGCTCTCTTCCATCCTCAGGGCAGCGGAGGCATCGGTTACATCTCCCGACCGGACAAACTGACGCGTTCTCTGACCTGGTTCAACATCGCCGGGACTGTCGGGACAATGCTCAGCCCCATCATCGCGGTGGGGGCTGTGAAGGCTTGGGGATATCGGGGACTCTACCTGACGCTTCTGCCGGCTTTGTTTTTGGCGCCTTGTATCTACTTCTCCATGCCTTTTCTGAGGGAAGAACCCTTACGGAACGACGGTGAACGTAGGGGCTTTTTCAGGACCATCGGAACCCTTTTTGCGGTGCTCTATCCTATCTGGGCCGTCTCTTTGATTCGCGACCTGCTTTTCCAATGTATGCGCTTCTTTCTGCCCTTGAAACTCGCGGCGGAGGGCGGCAAGTTGGAGTCCGTGGGAACCGTCGTTTTCAGCCTTACCTGCGGTAGCACTCTGGCGATGATTCCCATGGGCGCCATCGCCAGGCGATTGGGGAACAAAAAAACCTTGCAGATCAGTTTGTTGATGGGAACCCTTGTTTTAGGGGCGGCATTTTTCGCCACGGGCTTTTTTGCGACCGCGCTCTCTGTTTTGGGTGTTGCCTGTGTTTACTCGACGTTGCCTCTGACAGTCTCCATCGCTCAGAACCTTGCCCCTAACGAGCGCAGCGCGGCGAGCTCCATCGTCATGGGGCTGGCTTGGGGCTTCAGCAACATTCTACTTTCGCCCTTTGGCAAGCTAGCGGACCTGTTGGGTCTCGACGCGGCCTTCGTCTTCATGGTAATCCTCCCTCTCTTAGGAGTGCCTTTTCTGTGGAGCCGCTCTTTCAGAAAAGTGTGATGTCGTTACACTCGTTTGTGGGGAGTGTTGAGAATTTCGATGCTCGCTTCGATACTTGTTCGATGCTTGAATGATAAAATATAATTTCTAAAAGATCATCTATAAGATAATCTACATTTAAAGATAATTTATATTTAATGAAAGAAGGTGGTTTTCTTGATGCGTCATTTGAGAACGCAGATGCGTTGGATTATGCTTGTTATTGTCCTGGCGTTTCTCCTCTCCACGTTTCTGATGTACGACTCCGGATCTCGCCGAGGAGACGGAACCTCTCCCGGCCAAATGAGGGACTATGTTGTGGCCGACGTAAACGGCAGAAGGCTGATGCGTTCCGAGCTGGAGGAGCAAGTTCGGCTGTATTTGGAGGATATAGGAACCAGAGAACTGGAGTCAACGGATCTGCCTTTTGTTTACCGGGCTGCTCTTGACCGGTACGCCGTGGAGTTACAGATGGCCCAAGAGGTTCAAGACAGCGGTATCGCCATCTCCGACGCGGACGCGGAACAGGCGATGAAGGACTACGCAGATCAGTATTTTCCAACGCGTGAGGCATTTTACCAGTTCCTCGAACGTTCTGGCGTCACAGTAGAGGACTACAAGAAAAACTTTGCCCAGCAAATGGCGAACCAGCAGATGATCCAGGAGTCTATTGGTACGGTTATGGTCAGCGAGGATGAGACGGTGGAGTTTTACGAAAGCACGAAAAACATTTTCTTCAGAAATCCCGGCGGCTTTAATGTCAACTTGGCGAACTTTGCTTCTCAGGACGAAGCCGAGCGTGTGAGGGACCTTTTGCTTGATGGCGAACCCTGGGAAGCAGCCACATCCGCTGATTTGGTTTCCTCGTTGCGAACCATCCGAGTAACGGCGGATTCTTTTGTTCCTGATTCTGCTTTTGACGGTTATTTTTCGCCGATGAAACCTCTCAAAGTGGGAGCGATTAGTCCCGTCTTTGAGGTCGCTAGCGACGACTTCGTGGTGGGTGTCAAGAACGAGGCTGTCGAGGAAAAGATAACCTCTTACGAAGAAGTCAGCGCGGACCTCCGCGCGATTTTGCAACAGCAAAAAGAACGCGAAGCTCTGAACAACTTCAGTCAGGGACTTCTTAGCAGAGCACGGGTGGTGATTCGAGATCCCGACCTCTTCCCCCCCACACAAGAAGAAGTATTGCCCGTGGCAGAGGTTCTCCAGGCGTCACAGGACGTATCCTTGACGCCGGACGAAGTGTCGCAGGACGTATCGTCTCTTGACGAGTTCTTGTCCTCTTTTGACGTCTCGCCCGCGTTGGTCAGCGGCGATTAATTCGAACCGGGAACATTCAAGTGGCGGATTTTTCGGGCTTCGATTTTCCAGGCTCCTCGCGCGGGGAGCCTTTTTTATGTTGAATTTATGAATTTATGATAAAGCGATGAGAAAGCCAATGGCTTCAGTCGTTGGATGAGAATCGCAACGCCGCCAACGGTGGCGTTTATTTTGTATTTGGTTTCTTGCCATATGTCTACTTTCATGTTAAACTCCTTTTATGGCTTATCAACGCGAGATGCGGGGCGGAACACGACCAGGATATCAATCAGGATATCAATCGGGATATCAAGGCGGCTGTAAATATTCTCAGAGTGGGGGCATCTACTCTTAAAGGAGAAGACGTAAGACCGGTTTAAGTTGGCTGTCTTTTCGGCTGTCTTTGTCGATCTTAGAATCCCACAACTTTAGTCGTGGGAGTATGTCAAATTGAATGTGAAACGCTCTCTTTCCCTGCTTTCCCTGACGAGTATAATGTACTATAGGTATAATGTTGAGATGTGGAATTTTTTGAAAAATGTTCATTGAAAGAGTGAAATAAAAAGAGCGAAATAAAAGAGCGAAATAAATAATTGAAAGAACGAAATATTGGAACACTGAAGTTGTTGGAGGCAAAAATTATAAATGGCTACGAAACCACGGTATAGGCGTAATGCGTCTATTGCGGCGAAAGCGGGCGGGGCTCGATTGAAGTTCATTCCCCTGGGAGGGCTGGGGGAGATCGGCAAGAATATGTACGCCCTCGAATACGGTGACGATATTGTCGTTATCGACTGTGGATTGATGTTTCCCGATCAGGAACTGCCGGGGATTGATTTTATCGTGCCGGATATTTCATACCTGGAGGCCAATCGAGAGAAGATATTGGGCATCTTTTTAACCCACGGACACGAAGACCACACGGGCGGGCTGCCTTTTGTGCTCCAGAGACTTGACATCCCCATTTATGGAACGCGCCTGACTTTGGGGCTGGTGGGGAATAAGTTACGCGAAGACCTGCCTTTTTTGGAACCTCGCATGGAGGAGATCAAGGCGGGGGACGTGATGGAAATCGGTCCTTTCAATATACGCTTCATCGCGGTCAGCCACTCCATACCCGATTGTGTCGCTCTCTCCATTGAGACACCGCTGGGACGGGTGATTCACACCGGCGACTTCAAGCTGGACTCTACTCCCATCGACGGACGTATCACAGACTATGGAGCTTTCGCCGAGGAAGGGGACAAGGGTGTGCTTCTGTTGCTCTCCGACTCGACGAACGCCGAGCGCAAGGGATTTACACCCTCGGAGCGCCTGATCGGGGGAACTTTGGACCACCTCTACAGGAACTACAGGACGAGGCGCCTCATCATCTCCTCCTTCGCTAGCAACGTTCACCGCATCCAGCAGGTTGTGGACGGAGCGGCCCGTTTCAACCGCAAAATCGCGTTTCTGGGGCGCAGTATGGTCCGAAACGTGGAGCTGGCAAAAAACTTGGGCTATTTGCGGATAGAAGAAAAGATGATCCTTCCCGTGGAGGACATAGGGAAGGTCCCGGAAAATCAACTGGTGGTGATGACCACGGGCAGCCAGGGCGAGCCTTTTTCGGGACTAGTGATGATGAGTCGGGGCGAGCACAAACAGATTTCCCTGGGCGAACGAGACGCCGTGTTTTTTCTGGCTTCGATCATTCCGGGCAACGAGAAACTGGTCAACAACACGATCAACAGGTTATTTTCTATCGGGTGCGAGGTTGTCTATGAAGCAGACAAGATGACTCATGTATCTGGACACGCCTCAGCGGAGGAACTGAAGATCGTGCTGAACTTGGTGCGACCCCAATATTTCGCTCCCATTCACGGAGAGTACCGCCATCTGGTGCGTCATTCCCAACTGGCTCAAGATGTGGGGATACCGAGTCGAAATATCTTTATTATGACCAACGGCGACGTCTTGAGCTTTCAGAAGGGAGCGCGCCCCAGCACCAAGGATCGAGTGCAAGCCGGAGCCGTGGTGATCGACGGGAATGCCGTGGGAGAAATTAAAGGGCGCGTCATGAAAGAGCGCCGAGAGCTGGCGGAAGATGGCATCATCGCCGTCTCGCTAGCCATTGGGCGGAATGGGAACCTTTTGGCTCCTATTGTCGTGGAAAGTCGTGGATGTTTTGTTCAAGACGAAGAAAGCGACATTTTGGACGAAATCCAGGCCGTGTCGGAAAGGGTTCTAAAGGAGTTCACGGGTAGCCACAAAATCGATGTAGAGTCTTTGAGCAAGGGAATTAAGAACCGGGTCCGCGATGTGCTGAGACGCCGTAACGCCTCCTATGCCGTGATCATGCCCATGATCTCCGTCGTTGGCGAGGAACGGAACGCCGGAAACTGGCTTGAAAAAGAGTTTTTTTAACCGGTGGGAAATATAGAAAGTTGGGGAAGGTGTACGGATAGTATGGATTTTACTTGGCAAGGCGCGTGGAGGACGTTGATCCTCGGCGTTGTTCAAGGCGTGACGGAGTTTTTACCGGTGAGCAGTTCGGGGCATTTGGCCCTATTGCAGACTTTTTTCGAGTCACCCACCGACAACCTTTTGGCCTTCGACCTCTTCCTCCACTGCGCTACGGTGTTGGCTGTTCTGATTTTTTTTCGAAAAGATGTGGCCATGATTCTGAAACAATGGTGCGGAGGGTTCTTTTTGGAGAAGGATCGCGCTAGGGAAGGTTGGCGCTATGGTTGGTTGATCTTGGCGGGGACGGCAATTACGGGCATCGTAGCGCTGCCCTTGGAAAAGGCGGTGGAGACGGCGATGTCCTCTTATCTTGCCGTGGGCGCCGGGTTGTTGGTGACAGCGGGGCTTTTGTGCGTAGTCCCGCTCGCTCCGGAGGGACGGAAAGAAATTTCTCTCAAGAAGGTCCTTCTCGTGGGGTTGGTGCAAGGACTAGCTGTTTTTCCAGGAATTTCTCGGTCGGGATCCACGATTGCCGTGGCCTTGTTTTTGGGATTGGGCGCCTCGGAGGCATTTCGTTTGTCTTTTTTGATGTCCATTCCCGTGATCTTGGGCGCCAGCCTTTTGGAAGGTGTCAAGATCTTGCGCGATCCCCTCTTGAGTTTGCCGGAAGGCTGGGTTTGGGCCGTCATTGCCGCCTTCGCGCTGGGCTGTCTTTCTCTGGCGTTTCTACGTCGGTTAGTCTTGTCAGGTCGGTGGGCTTATTTCGGCATCTACTGTTTTCTCCTGGGTGTGATGGCCATCGTGACCGCTATAACGGGAAACTTTTAGATTGGATATGAGTTCTCACCTTGATCTGGATATTTTAGATAGTTTGGATAGTTTGGATAATATCGATATTCTCCTGGCCTCTGGAAGCCCCAGAAGGCGCGAGCTTTTGAAAGAACTGGGTTGGAAATTCCGAGTGGCGGTTCCCCAGGTGGACGAAAGCCCTCTTCCCGGAGAATCCCCTGATAAACTTTGTTTGCGTTTGGCGGCGACCAAGGCCCAAGCAGTGGCAAAAACTAACGCGGCTGCCGCCATGAATGAAAAGCTTATGAATGAAAACCTCATGCTCATGAATGAAAACCTCATGAATGAAAACCTCCTCATTATCGCGGCCGACACGGTTGTTGTTGTGGATGGGGACGTTTTGGGAAAGCCCCGTAACGAAGAGGAAAGTTTGAAAATGATCGAACGCCTTCAAGGGCGGACCCACGAGGTCTTGACAGGACTCGGGGTGCGATGGAAGGGGCGCGCCACGAGCGCTTTAGAGCGGACCTGGGTCTGCTTTCGCCCCTTGAATGAGGCAGCCATGCGCGCCTATGTGAAGACGGGAGAGGGGTTGGACAAGGCGGGGGCTTACGCCATCCAAGGCAAGGGGGCTTTGCTTGTCTCGTCGATAGAAGGGGATTATTTCAACGTAGTGGGTTTGCCGCTGTGCAGGCTTGCCGCGATGCTGGAGGCGCTGGGACTAGATTTGCCTCGGCTTTGGAGGATGGGAAGAAGATGTTTTTGAAAGGTTCCAAAATTTTTCGAGTAACGTCCGGTGTTTTAACGGTAGGTCTTCTGGTCGCCGTTGGGGTTTGTGCAGGGATCGGCTTGTTGCCCCGTCTGGAACTGGAACGTGACAACCGAGACGTGGCGATTGTCGTGGATTACCGCGACATCACGCCCTTGGCTGAGGACGAAGGAATCCCCACGAAAGAGGCTCTCGGCTTCCTCAAGGGTAAAGGGGTCGGGGGCTTGATGGTCAAGGAGTTCACGATCGACGATGTTCTCTATGACGTGGGTCCTGACTTGGAGGGCCTGAATACGGGGGTGGAATTGGGAATACCCATATTTTATCGGGTCGCCCCCGCTCAGACCTGGCAATTGCGGCAGTCCCTGGAGACAACGGAGCGAGTGCTCTCTCAGTTTGCCAAATACCCAGGAGCCATAATTGTGGCTCCGGCTGGGGAAATCGCGGCGGGTTACCCCGACATGACCCCTCTGGCCTCCCTCTTGAAAAAATATCATGTTCCGGTGGCGCAGATCGAGTTTTCTCGCCAGTGGGGCGCGACGCAGCTCAATTGGCTGTCCTATCCCAACCTTATCGCATTGCACAGCGTGGCCAACGACGAGGTGACTATCCGCAGAATCGACAGAGCGACCCTTTACGAGCGCCTCGTCCGCTCCGCGGTGGAGCGCTCCGTGCGTCTTCTGGTTCTGCGCCCCGCCGTATCCGGCAACGTGAAATCTTCACTGGAGAACTTCGGCTCGGAAATCCAGCGCCTCGCTGAGGATCTGAGATCCCGAGGATTCCAGACAGGATGGCCGAAGCCCGTCTTCGCCGACCGCGCCGGGTGGACTATAAACGGTTTTTCGGCTCTGGCCTGTTCGTTGGTTTTCCTGTTGTCTGGAGTTCTCTACGTGAGGCGTATGGCAGGTTATCGAGGGGACCTCATGCCCATTAACGCTATCGCTTTCGTAGGTTGCGCCTGCGTCTTGGCCCTAGTTGTTTGGAAGGTGGGTGTCGTCGCTCGGCTGGTCGGGGCTTTCTCCGCCGCACTGGTGGTGACCGAGGCTTCTTTGATGGCTATGGACGATCCCTGCCATCCTTGGCGCTCGTTTGCCAGGGGCGTTTGCTTTGCCGTGATTTCAGGGTTGGCCATTGCCGCCCTTTTCAGCGAGCCCGTCTACATGCTACGCCTCCGGTCTTTTTCAGGGGTAAAGCTCACCCTGGCCCTTCCTCCGCTTTTGGTGCTGCTTCACGACATGCGTAGGCGCGTTCACTCGGAGTCTTTGTCGGAGTTTCTTTCTCGGCCACCTCTTTGGGGTGAGTTGGCCCTGGGGGTGGCCTTGCTGATGGTTCTGGTGTTGGCCCTTTTCCGCAGCGACAACGTTCACTTTATCCCCGGCTTCGAGGCTCAGATCCGCAACAACTTGGAGCGCTTTCTGGTGGCCCGTCCCCGCAACAAAGAGGTTTTTATGGGCTACCCTTGTCTTGTGCTTTACGCTTTTGCCGCAAAGTGGGGGCTCTGGACGCGCTATCGGGAAATTTTGCGGGTGGGAGTGGCTTTAGGTTTTTCCTCCGTGGTGAACAGTTTCTGTCATTATCACACTCCTTTATTTTTCATTCTACTGCGGGAGTTTCATGGCTTATGGCTGGGGGTACTCCTGGGTGTCTTCGCGACCTTTGGCCTAAAATATTTTCTGTTGCCGCTGTGGCAAAGGCTCCGGTTTCTGACGGAGTAAATTTTGTGAAACGGCGTTATCGAGTCGCCCTGAGCGGCTACTACGGTTTCGGTAACCTGGGCGACGAGCTTTTAGCTGAGGCCGCGGTTGCCGCTCTTTTGCGCTGTGGGGTTGAGAGGAGCCAGATCGTGCTGCTCTCCAATGACCCAGAGGGTTCGCGCCGGCGTCTGGGGACGGACGCAGTGGATCGCTGGAGTCTAAGACGAGTTTGTCGCGTGCTGAGTCAAAGCGATACGCTTTTACTGGGAGGCGGAGGGCTGTTTCAAGACGTGACCAGCCTGCGCTCCTGTGTCTACTATTGGGGGTTGGTAAGGATAGCGCGTTTAGCGGGGGCTGTACCCTGGGCTTTGGGACAGTCGGTAGGCCCTCTTGTGACGCGCTGGGGTCGATGGCTGGCGTGGGACGCTCTAAGGCTTTGTCCTGTGGCGCAGGTTCGTGATGAACCCTCTCGGTTGCTTTGCGAAAATCTAGGGCTCTTCGTGGAGGTCGGTCACGATCTAACTTTTTCTGTGGATGCCGTGGCTTCGGCTTCGGCTTTGGCTTCGATGAGGGATCGGTTTGTGGCGACAACGACCAGACCGAGGCTGGTGGTGAATCTGCGTTCCGGGGATATGGCCCGGTCTTTTGCCGACGCGGTTTCGACTTATGCGCGGGTTTCCGCCCTGGAAGTGTGGGGGCTTGCCTTTTCAGAGGAAGACGAGGTTTTAATGCGCCGTTTTGCGCGAGAGGGATATTTTCCCCTTTTAAGAGTAGAGCGGGCTACGACTCTTTCGGAAGTTTTGGATGTCCTTCGCGGGGTGAGGGCCGCCGCGGGAATGAGACTACATTTCGCGATCCTTGCGGCGGCGGCACAAGTTCCCCTGGTGGTCGCGCCCTACGATCCAAAAGTCGAGGCCTTCGCCGCGGACCGGCAAATTCCCCTTTGGCGGGAAGGTCTTCTTCCCCAGCCTCTGATGCCTCTTCCTTCTTCCCTCTCCTCGGATTTCCTTCGAGAAGAAATCGACACCCTTTGCCGAAGGATGCTCGCATGATAAGGATGCTCGCATGATATTGAGGGACTCCGTGGCCGAGATTAAACAGCGCGGCATTGATCAAGGCAAAATCAAGGCAAAATCAAGGCAAAATAGACGGCAAGCTCGAAGTGGCGCGTAATCGGCTTACGGATGGGATGTCGCCGGACGCTATCGCGAAAAACACCAAATTGTCTTTGGATCAGATTCAGGGATTGATGAACTGAGATTGATGAACTGACGTCTCGTTAGATCATATTCACTCCAATCACGCTGGTTATCCCTTAAAAAATCTCCGGTGGTACAATGAGCTAGGGCTTAGAATGGGCTCTTATTTTGTTTCCCTATTTTTGAGGTACTGTGAGCGGGTGAAGAGCGTGGCGAACGACGACGTCAAAAGAATCAAGGACCGACTGGATATTTTAGAGGTTGTGGGGGACAAGGTGCGTCTTCACCGATCCGGCCGGGGTTATATGGGCCTTTGCCCCTTTCACGACGAGAAAACCCCTTCTTTTCACGTTTCTCAGGAAAAACAGAACTATCATTGTTATGGTTGCGGCAAAGGAGGCGACGTTTTTTCCTTCGTCATGGAGGCGGAGGGGTTGGAGTTTCGCCAGGCCCTCGAACTCCTAGCCGAGCGGGCAGGGGTTAAGCTGACCCCCTTGGAAGGCGTTGGAAATAAACGCGCCTCCGGCAACCTACACGAGGTCATGGAGATCGCGGGCAAGTCTTTTCGCGCGTTATTGACCGCTCCCGAGGGAGAGGTGGCGCGATCTTACCTGATTCGGCGCGATATTTCGCTCGACTTGGCCTCGCGCTTCGAGCTGGGTTGGAGCGGCAGCTCTTGGGATCACATCTGGCGTTTGCTCCAGAACGAGCGCGTTTCAGCCCAGGAGGCTTTGGACGCCGGGCTCATACTGGAATCTCAGCGGGGTGGGTTTTATGATCGTTTCCGTGGCAGGGTGATCTTTCCCATCCACGACGTGTCGGGGCGTTTGATCGCCTTCGGTGGACGCGTCGTGGACGGAGAAGGGGCCAAGTACATCAACAGTCCTGAGGGCACGCTTTACAGCAAACGCCGCAATCTCTACTTGTTGCACGTGGCCAAGAACACCATTCGGGAAAAGCGGCGCGCGATTTTGGTGGAGGGTTACATGGACGCCCTGCGGCTGCACATTCACGGCTACACCGAGTCCGTCGCTTCTCTGGGCACGTCCCTCACCGAGGAGCAGGCGAAGCTCCTGAAGCGCTTCAGCAGCCGATGCTACATTTGTTACGATAGCGACGCGGCGGGACAGGAAGCGGCAATCAAGGGAATGTACACGTTGCAGAATTACGAACTCGACGTTTACGTCATCTCCTTGCCCAAGGGAAAGGACCCCGACGAGCTGCTAAACTCGGAAGGTGGAAAGGAACTGTTCGAGGCGGCGTTGACGGGAGCGCGTCCGCTGGTTCTACAACATCTGCACACGGTACGGGCTTTGCTTGACGATCCCGTAGCGCGGCGGGGAGGAGTGCAATCTTTATTCGAGGGACTATCCCAGCTTCATCCCACGATAATCTCGCCCTATGTCCCGCAAGTAGCCGCGGCTATGGGGTTCTACCCCGACCAATTCTGGCGCGAGTGGGAGCTTTTCCGGCGTCGCAGCAGGACGGGAGCGCGTGTCCCAAAAGAGAGCGACCCAGAAAAAGGCCGTGTTGTGAGGAAAAACGAACGGACTCTTTACGATCCCCTTGAAGCGGCGCTTTGCGCGCTACTTTGGCGAGATGAAGAGTACCGCCGGTCTTCCCGTCCCGAGGAGATCTTGTCCCTTCTTGCGGACTCCCGCGTCAAGGAAATTGCGTTGGCTATCTTGATGGAATCGCCTCATGAGTTGGAAACACGGTGGCACACTATGAACGAGCGTTTTCCTTTGGCCTTCATCGCTCGAGGGGATTCGTTTTGCGAGGAGCTGGAGTTTGCGCGGGACCCCGACCCCTGGAGAGCCGTCTGCGAGGCTCTGAAGCGCAAGCGGGCGCAAGAACGATTGAGCTATCTAGACGAACGGATGAAACGTCATGAGGCCACCTTCGAGGAAATGGCGGAGTTCCAGAGGATCGCAACTCAACTCAAAAGCGGCAAAAGAGCGAAGACGCACGTCTGAGGCGGCGTTAGTGTCTATGCGTGTATTTAGTGTCTATGCGCGTATAGACAGATCGCTTGACATAATCCCACGACTAAAGTTGTGGGATTGTAAGGAGGCTTTTTCATAATGTTTGCGTTATTTGCGCCCAATGACCGAGACTTTGATAGGTCCAAGCAAAGTTCCGAAAACAGGCGTGAAAAAAACACGTTTGTCACGCTGATGCTTTCCGTAGCGGCGTTTTTCGCTGTTATTTCTCTGGTCGTTTCGACGCAAATTTCCCTTTCTCTGGAGGAGATGGAGAATTGGAATGATTCTCCCGCCCTTTACGACACGGAAGGGCGGCTTTTCCACGTGAGGCTCTCCCGGAGTTCGGAATGGTCACTGCCGATTCCCCTGACGGACATGGGCAAATGGTTGCCGCGCGTTGCCGTTGGAATAGAGGATCGCCGCTTTTATAGCCACCCAGGTGTGGACCCCTTGGCCCTGTTACGGGCCATTTGGCAAAATGTGACATCCTTTCGCGTCGTATCGGGCGCGTCCACCATCACGAGCCAAGTGATACGGCTTTCCCTATCCGAGCGTGTTCCTCAGAAAGAAGGCGGAAGACGGCGCAACTTCGCCACCAAAACGCGGGAGTTCGTACAGGCTTTGAAGCTGGAGCGTCTCATGGACAAGGACGGGATCCTGGAGATCTACCTGAATCGAGCGTCCTTTGGAGGCAACATCCGAGGCGTTCAGGCTGCCTCCTTGATTTACTTTAACAAGCCCGCCTCGAAGCTCTCGCCGGGCGAGGCTTGTCTTCTGGTGGGCATGTTGAAGGGTCCGTCCCTCTACCGCCCGGACAAGCATCCCACAGCGGCGAAAAAACGCAGAGACTTCGTTATTTATCTTTTGGAACAAAAGGGTGTTTTTAGCCGCGAAGAGGCTAAACTGGCACGATTGGAGCTCCTTCCCTCCAAATGGGCGCAACTGCCCAGGCGAGCTTTTCACTTCGCTGAAATGGTTTTGAATGAACCAGAATCTTTGCGCCACTCCGAAAATCTCCGCTCCGAAAATCTCCATGCCTGGAATCGTATAACGACGACGCTTAACCTGGAGTCACAGACAAAACTGGAGGCCATTTTGAGCCAGGCAGTGGCCTCTTTGCCTGATACTGTGACGGTGGCCGCGGGCGTGGTCGACAACCAGACTGGTGGATTGGTGGCGTGGGTAGGGAACGCTCGTTTCGGACGAGAGGGACAAAGCTCTTGGGTGGACTGCGGCTTGGCGCCTCGGTCACCTGGATCCGTCTTGAAGCCCTTCGCCTACTTAGCGGCGTTCGACAAGGGACTTTTGACTCCAGGCTCCTTGTTGGCGGACTCACCTCTGGCTTTTTCAGGACGAGCGCCTCGCAATTTCGACCTGACCTACAGAGGTGCGGTCACTGCCCAGGTGGCTTTGTCAGACTCGCTAAACGCTCCAGCCGTCCGGGTGTTGCGCATGGCGGGACAGGAAAACGTGTTGAGGTTGATGCGCGAAATGGGGCTTCGATTACGGGAATCCTCTTCCTACTACGGTGATTCTCTCATCTTGGGCGGCTGCGAGGTTTCGCTCCGGCAGGTTTTAGAGGCCTATACGGCACTGGCTAGCGGAGGTGTTCACCGGAGACTTTCTCTTTTGAAAAGATTTCTTTTAAAAGAAGATTCAAAAGAAGATTTAAAAGAGGATTTAAAAGGAGATTTAAAAGGAGCGCGCCTAACCTCCGCCGCGGCCGCTTGGATGGTGAGCGACATTCTGGACAACAAGAGCCGCCTTTCGGCTTTCGCTAGAGAGACTCTGGGTGGGACGTGGCGCGTGGCTTTCAAGACGGGAACCTCCTACGGTCTGCGCGACGCCTGGACGGCCGCGTGGACGCCTGATTTCACCGTGACGGTTTGGGTGGGAAAACCCAGCGGCGAATCCTGGCCCGGCCTAGTTGGGGTGAAGGCGGCGGCTCCTATCGCCCTTTCGATTCTGCGGGTCTTTTCCCCCCGCTCTCGCTGGTACGACCGCCCAGATGGCTTGGCGCTAAGGGAGGTCTGTTCCCTTTCAGGATGCCCTCCCACGGCAGCTTGCCTCTCGACGCGACTTGACTGGGTCGTTGAAGGTGTAACGCAGGAAACGCCCTGTGACATCCATGTCATTCGCGGGGGCAAAAGCGCGCTCTTGTGGCCGGCCGAGCTGGCCACGGGGAAATTGCCGCCCACGGAGATGAAAAAACGCCCCAACATCGTTTTCTCCTCGCCAATAGCGGAAGCCACTTATTATTTGGCGCCTCTGGCGAAGGAACAGAAGATCCCCCTGCGCGTGGAGGGCGCTTTGGATAAAGTCTGGTGGTACCTAAACGGCCGATACATCGGGACTTCCCTTGCAGGGGAAACGTTTTTCTATGAATTTCAGGACGGTCGCCATCGGATTTCCGCCGCAGATGGAGAGGGGCGCGCGGCCATCACTCAATTCACCGTCGTTTCCCCTGGGGGAAGGACGAGAAACACCCTTCCATTAGAATAAGGCAATCGGAGAATTTAGAATAAGGCAATCGGAGCAAGGGAAGTAGGCGTTATGAGACACTGAATCCGTCTGATACATCCTATTACTTGACATACTCCCACGACTAAAATTGTGGAATGCTAAGATCGACAAAGACAGCCGACTGAAACCGGTCTTACGTCTTTTCCTTTTTTAAATCTTCTTTTAAGAGTGGATGCCTCCACTCTTCTCATCTCTCATCCAATCTCATCCAATCTTATCCAATTTCATCCAATCTCATCCAACGGCTGAAGCTGTTGGCTTTCTCATTGCTTTATCGTAGGAGTTTCTGATACTTTTGCGGACACTTGAATCCTGAATTTTCTCTCCTTTTTATGGTTTTTACAGAGTATATTGCCTTAGTAAGAGGATAATTTTTCCTTGAATTTTCCTTTAAATTCGCGGTTTTCCCCCTAGGACTAGGAACATTTCAGATCGGTGAAGCGCTTTATATCTCAGGGAGGTATGTTATGAAAAAGGGCAGAAACATTTTAACGACCGTCATTATCGGTTTTGCGCTTTTTGCCAGTTTTTTTGGCGCCGGAAATTTGATCTTTCCTCCCTCTATTGGCCTCGCCGCCGGTAAGAACTGGCTCACAGCCCTTTCGGGGTTCGCCATTTCCGGGGTGTTGCTTCCCATTCTATCCTTCGTGGCGGTTGTTCGAGCGGGGGGTACGGAGGAGGGGATTTCCTCCGAAATGGGACGTGTCTTTTCCTTGATTTTCTCGATTGTCATCATGCTTTGCACCAGCCTCCTGATCGCAGTGCCTCGGACAGCCGCGACCACTCATGAACTCGGCGTTGCTACCATCTTCGGCTCTGTCCCTCAGCTCTGGACCTCTTGTGTTTTCTTCGCCATCGTGGTCTACCTCGCTTTCAACCCCTCCAAAGCGATAGAGAACATCGGCAAATATCTGACCCCCATCCTCATCGTCATCATGACCCTCATCATCGTGAAGGGTTTCATGACGCCCCTAGGGATTCCCAAAGATACAGGGTTGGTCGGGGTCTTTCGCAAAGGATTCATCGATGGTTATCAAACTCTGGATATTTTTGGCGGCTTGGTCTTTTCAGGCACGATTTGCGCCGTTATTCGCGCTCACCACTCCGACGATCAGCGCCGTCAGATGAAGATGGTCATCGGATGCGCAGCCGTGGCCGGAATTTGCCTTCTATTCGTCTATGGCGGCCTACTCTACCTGGGGGCCACTGGCACAGGAAGTTTCTCCACGAGTATCGCTCGTGCTGCCCTGCTGATTGGCCTCATCGACGGGCTCTTTGGCAACTTGGGCCATCAGGCTCTAGCCTTCGCCACCATCTTTGCTTGCTTGACTACCGCCATCGGACTGACAGCGGGAGCGTCCTATTTCTTCTGGCGCCTGACGAAAGGGCGGTTACCTTATAAACTCAACGTCCTCATCATCTGTTTCGTCAGTCTTCTGATCTCCACCCTGGGAGTCGATGCAATCGTCCGCTACGCCGCGCCGGTCTTGATCTGCATCTACCCCACCTCTATCATCCTGGTGCTGTTGAATGTCTTTCGCTGTTCTTTCATCAACAAAGGCACCTTTCTTGGTGCGGCATACTCCACGCTCCTGATAGGGTTTTTCGAAATGCTCCCCGCCCTCGGTCTCCCGATAGACAGAACACTCTCCGCCTTCGAGTACCTTCCTTTCGCTACCCACGGCTTCGCCTGGACGATGCCCGCCATTGTGTTCGGCGTGCTGGGAACGTTCCTGTGCCGAATGTGGGAAAGAAAAACGTAAGATTTATAAAGTTTTATACAGTTTCTGTCTAGCGTCTGGAATTGTTCGAGTATATACTAGTATTTAAAAACTACTAAATATTTAGGAGGCGAGACAAGTGAGTCTTTGGGAAAAATGGGAGAGAGAGAAACTGGAAGCACAGGGCATAAAAGTCGAACGTCCTCATCACGTGAAGATTTACGAAACGCGCTCCAAGGTTAATTGGTACAAGCAAACGTTCTATGTTTTCGCCGCGTTTTTCGGTTGCCTTTTAGCGGTGTATGCGGCTTTGACGTTTGAGGCGGTCTACAGCGGCCGGCGCTGGTCGGATACTTACATCGTGCATCTTTTCTCCAATAGGGAGATCCAGCGTGGAGCCGCGCCAAACGAGCGATAAGAGTAATAAAACAGCTGCTCAGGTTTTCGGGTTCAAGGGAGCTAAGCTCTTCGCATAGAGAGCCCACATGACCGTCACCCCAACGCCGGAGACGACGTCGAAGAGCCCCAAAAAACGAAACACTCCCATCTCCCCCACGTAGGGAGTCCCGAAGCCGATCAACACAGGCAGAACAAGCCAACTTGCGTCGTAACAGAAATGAACCAAGGAAGAGGATTTAGCGCGCAATCGGGCTGGTGCTAGGTCTCCCGCAAGGGCTAAATGCGCGGGAAACCCGTACCCCATCCCCACGCCATAAAATAAACCGCAGCCAAAAAGCCACAAGTTACTGGCTGCGGTGGTAACCAGGCATAAAAAGATTGCCATGACCAACAGAGACGGTCCGGCGAAGATGTAGCGTGGGTGGCGATTGAAGAACCCGCGGCCCAAAATACGCGCCGCCAGTGCCCCCAGTCCGTTCGCGATCACAAAGGAAGAGGGAACGAGCTTCATGGAAAGGGCCAAGGAGGGTAAGTAAACGATCGAAGCGTCACAAAGCCCGAACAGTGCGCAGGAGATAGAGGTACGCCAGAAGGGTGTGTCCCGGTAGAGTTCACCCCAAGTTCCCCATTTTCCAGCTCCTATAGTCGCTTGCGACGGAGACAAGGGCAGCCGAAAGGACAGCGCTACGCACAAAGACGCCGTAAAAAGAGGAATGGCCAGAAAGGCGGTGGTGTGGTTCTGGGTCAAGCACCAGTCCGTGAGGGGAACAACGGTAAAAAGGCAGGCCAGGGCCCCTAATGTTATGTATACGAAGGCCAGGCCCCGTGTCTCCTCAGGGATCACCAGGGATTGGTAGGTCGTCAGGGCTACGACAAAAATTCCATAGCCACACCCCATCGCCAAACGTATCCAGAAGAGAGGCCAGAAAGAGACGGTGGTGAACATGAAAAAGGCTATCCCCAGACAGAAGGCCGACGACACCGTGAGAGCGCGCTTCATGCCGACCCGCTCCACAATCCAGCCTCCCAGGGGACGGACCAGAGTCGTAGCGGCGTAGAAGGCTCCCACCAAAATTCCCACCCGTTCAGAAGGAAAACCCTTGAGCGCCAGGTAGGGCGCAAGCATGAAAAACACGTTGGAGTAAGCGTAGATCGCCCACGTTATGCCTATCAGGTATACCACTATGAGGCGCATATCTTTTATTTCTCTGGACGTTTCAGCGCCGTTCTCCTTTACCTTTTCTATCTTTTTCGCCCTCTTTGCCTTCTCCGTCATCAGTGTTTTTTACATTTTTTCTTTCACGTTTTTCTACAGCTATTATAATGGACGAGGTGAACTCGTACAATCGAATCGAGGTAGGTGATTATAGATGTCATGGAGTTGGGCGGCGCTGATGCCGCATCCGCCGATTATGGTGCCCGAAGTGGGCTGTGGGCGCGAAAGGGAGGCCAAGATCACTCTGGAAGGCGCGGAGAAGATGGTGAAAAGACTTACGGGACGAAAACCGGATTGCCTTTTACTTCTATCACCTCATCAACCTTACTCGCCTGGGGCGCTTTTCCTTAACGGAGCGCCCCGGACGGAGGGATCGCTGGGGCTCTTCGGAGCCCCGGAGGTGACCTTTAGTCTGGAAACACCCTTGAAGAAACGGGAGCTTCTAGCGGCATACCTGTCCGAAAAGGGTTTTGCGGTTCAAGAAAGGACGGTCCCCAATCTTAGCAGCGACCAGGGAACGCTGGTTCCTCTCTATTTCCTAAGTCAAGCCTGGGGCGGGACTCTTCCACCGGTTATCCTCGCCTCTCCCATCGGGCTGGATCCTCCGTCGGCATTGAAAATGGGGCAGGCTTTGGCCTCCTTCGATGACGCCTGGAACTGGGGGCTACTTGCCAGCGGAGACTTGTCCCATCGCCTCATACCAGACGCTCCAGCCGGCTACAGCCCCTTGGGGAAGAAGTTCGACGACACCGTCATCCGGGCGCTCTCCGCAAACGATCCTCAACCCCTCCTGGAGCTTTCGCCGGAGGAACTGGACGCCGCCGGGGAGTGCGGGCTACGGTCCATCATGGCCCTGTTGGGCATTCGCGAAGCGCTGGGAAAAAACATCGAGGTGCTCTCCTATGAGGGACCTTTTGGTGTGGGGTACTGCAACGCGATTTCGGAATTTTCTCACGAAAATTCTCATCTTAAATCAGAATTTTCTCGCGAAAATTCTCACCTTAAAGAAGATCTTCTTAAAGAAGATCATCCCTATATTCGACTCGCCAGAGCCACGGTGACGCGGCTTTTGGGGGGCGAGTATCTTCCCGTGTCGGGCGCGGAGTTCTTTCCAGAAAAGAGCTTATGGGACATGAAGCGAGCGTGTTTTGTGTCGATCAAGACCCTTCAAGGCGACCTTCGGGGGTGCGTCGGGACAATCGTTCCCACAAAAACGCGTCTGGACCTAGAGGTTATCGCGAATGCCGTGGCGGCCTCTACTCAAGACTGGCGTTTTGCGCCGATGAAAATCTCGGAGCTGGAGGGCGTGACCTTTTCCGTGGACGTATTGAGTGAACTGGAGCTCGTGTCAGACATCAAGGAACTGGATCCTGCGGTATGGGGCATCGTCATCAGTCGGGGGTCGCAACATGGCGTGCTTCTGCCGGACCTAGAGGGTGTGGACACCATCGAACAACAAATCGACATCGCATTTCGCAAATCAGGCATAGAAAAACATCAGGATTTTACCGTTTATCGCTTTCGCGTGGAGCGCTATAGTGAATCAAAGAATAGTGAATTAAAGAATAGTGAATCAAAGAATAGTGAATCAAAGATATGAAATATCGGCGAAAGCGAGGCAATAAGATGAGCAAAATATTGCTGATTGGCGCGAATCACGCGGGCACGGCCACCGCGAACACGATTTTGGAGAACTATAAAGGCCACGAGCTCACGATCGTCGATCGCAATGACAACATCAGCTACTTGGGTTGTGGCACGGCGCTGTGGGTCGGTCGCCAGATTGATTCTTACGAGGGCCTGTTCTACTCTTCCAGCGAGGCGCTGGAGCAAAAAGGCGCGCGGGTGATGATGGAGACCGAGGTCAATCATGTCGACTTCAATGCTAAGCAAGTCTTTATCACGGACAAACAGGGCAAGAAAGAGGTTTTGCCTTATGATAAATTGATTCTCGCCACGGGGTCCTTGCCGGTGCTTCCCCCGATTCCAGGGGCTGGACTGGAGAATATTCAGCCCGTCAAGCTTTTTCAGGACGGGCGTCGGATCAATGAAGTCTTGGATGACCCTTCCGTCAAAAACGTGGCGATCATCGGGGCGGGTTACATTGGCGTGGAGCTGGCGGAGGCCGTCCGCCGTCGAGGAAGGAACGCCTTGCTCTTTGAAGCGGAAAGTACCAGTCTTTCCGGTTATTATGACGAATGGTTGACCCACGACATGGATAAGGTTCTCGCTGACCAGGGTGTACAGCTCCATTTCGGAGAAAAGGTACAGTTGTTTAAGGGTGATAAAAAAGTTTCAGCCGTGATTAGCAACAAAGGGGAATATCCCGTAGAGGCGGTCGTCATGGCTATCGGCTTCCGCCCCAACACCAAGCTGGGCAAAGGCGACCTCGAAACCATCGGTAACGGCGCTTACAAGGTCGATCTAAAACAACAAACCAGCCGCCCCGACGTTTACGCTATCGGCGACTGTGCTACCGTGTATTCCAACGCCGTCCAGAACGTCGCTTATATCGCTCTCGCCACTAACGCGGTACGCAGTGGTATCGTGGCGGGACACAATGTCTGTGGTACTCCACTGGAATCGCTGGGGGTTCAAGGTTCCAACGGCATCAGTATTTACGGTTACAACATGGTTTCTACGGGACTCAGTCTCAAGGCGGCGAAAAAGGCGGGATACAACGCTTTGGCAGCTGACTACGAAGACCTGCAAAAACCCGCGTTCATCAAGAACAACAACCACAAGGTCAAGCTACGCGTCGTTTACGACAAAGACACCCGCCGCGTCCTGGGCGCACAAATGGCCTCTCGCGAAAACATTTCTATGGGTATTCACCTGTTCTCCCTGGCTATCGAGGAAAAGTTAAGCGTAGACAAGCTGAAATTGCTGGATATTTTCTTCTTGCCCCACTTCAACCAGCCCTATAACTACATCACGATGGCGGCGCTAAGCGCGAAGTAGCTTCGGAGTCTTCAATTCTGGAGTCTTAAATTCGTTTGGGACTCTTTAACTGGAGTCTTTAATTCGAGAAAATAAACATATTGCTTGAAAGAATAAATATATCGCGTAGATCCTTGGGGTCTACGCGATATGTTTCGCAAGCTGCAAATCAAAAGCGCTTCGATCCGTCTTTCGACCCGTCTTTCGATTCGTCTTACGTTGGCGTTCCGCCTCCCGGTGACAGGGTCTCTCCCTCCGTGGCGGCCACGACGGCACACACCGCCGTGTCGCCTGTGACGTTGACGCACGTTCTTATGGCGTCGAGAACAGCGTCGATACCGGCCACCAAACCGATTCCCTCAATAGGCAGACCAACCCCCGTCAAAACCATCGTCAGCATGATGAGCCCCGCGCCGGGCACTCCGGCTGTGCCGATAGAGGCCAAAGTCGCCGTAACGATAATGCTGAGCTGGGCGTTGAAACCTAACTCCAGACCGTAGGCTTGGGCCACAAAGAGAGCGCACACTCCTTGATACAAAGCCGTACCGTCCATATTGATGGTGGCTCCCAGAGGCAGGACGAAGGAACAGATGCCCTCGGAGACGCCCAAATTGTTCCGCACGTTGGCAATAGTGATCGGCAGGGTTCCCGAGCTAGAGCGGGTAACGAAAGCCGTGATGGACGCCTCTTGTATGCCCTTGAAGTACCAGAGGGGAGAACGTTTGCAAAAAATCGCCACCAGACCGGAGTAAACGATGACGGCGTGTAAGATGCATCCCAGGTAAACCGCGGCGATGACCTTCCCGAAAGGCGCCAGAATAGACAACCCGTATCGTGCGGCGGTGACGGTGATGAGGGAGAAAACACCATAAGGCGCCAAGCGCATCACCATGTGGGTCATGGCGTACATGACCTCGGCGATGGCGTCGAAAGCTCCCACGATGCGTTTCCCTTTTTCGCCGGCGAACAAGGCGGCAACGCCGAAGAACAAGGCAAAGACAATAATCTGGAGCATGTGCGCCTTCACCAGAGAATCGATGGGGTTCGACGGGAAAATATCGATGAAAACGTCCAGAAGGGGTTTCCCCGCCGCGGGGGTGGCTGTGACTCCGGATATGTTCATGCCCACGCCGGGTTGAATGATGTTGCCCAAAACCAGGCCGAACATGATGGCCACGGCTGTGGTGAGGAGATAGAGCACCAGCGTTTTGACACCGATACGCCCCAGCTTCTTGGGATCACCAATGGATGCCGCGCCCACGACGATGCTGGAAAACACCAGAGGCACGATGAGCATCTTCAAAAGCGTGAGAAAAATATTCCCCACCGCGCCCAAGAAGGGCATCACGTAATTCCCCAGGAAGGGACTTCCTGGAACCATCGGGCCGGCAACAAAACCGAACACGATACCCGCCGCAAAACCTATGCTGATTTTCCACAACAGAGACAATCCTTTGTTTGGCACAAAAATCACCCCTTCTATTAAATTCTCCAGGAGTCTATGACTCCTGGAGTTCTTTGCTTCCGTTTTATGTATTCAGCTTTTCAGGGCACTTAACGCCAGAATAGCCAATCCTGCCACACCATAGGAAAAACCGCTTTCGTCCACAACGAAATCTGGTGAGTGCAGAGGAAAGTTCTCCCGGCCTTCCTGTCCCACTCCCAGGCGGAAATGGGCTCCTGGAACGTGTTCTAGAAACAGCGTAAAATCCTCGCCTCCCATCGATGGTGTGGGCAGCGTCCGTACTCGCGCTTCACCAAAGTTTCGCGCGAAATTCTCCTCCATCATGTCGAACAAGGCGTCGTCGTTGACGAGAGGGGGAAGCCCCGGGGCCACCTTGAAACTCCCCGAACCGCGAAACGCCGCCGCTGTTCCCTCCACGATACGCTTGCCAGACTCGGCAATCTGTCGGGCAACTTCCTTGGATAAGGCGCGTATTGTTCCTTCGATGAATACCTCTTCAGGGATGATGTTTCCCGCCGTTCCGCCCGTTATTTTCCCCAGGGAGAGAACCCCAGTATCCAGGGGCGCCATTTCCCTGGCGACGATCGCCTGCAATCCGCAGATGACGTGTCCCGCGATCAGAATAGGATCGACGCAGCGATGCGGATGCGCCGCGTGTCCTTGTTTGCCCTGGATACGAATCTCGACGCTTTGAGCACCGGCCAAGACCGCGCCTCGTCGAATCCCTACGGTCCCGGCCGGGATGTCTGGCCACACGTGCAACGCGAAAATCGACTTCATCGCCGGGTCCCGCAGCGCCCCATCCGCGATCATGATCGCCGCTCCACCCGCACCCTCTTCGCCGGGTTGAAAAATCAGCTTTACCATCCCGCAAAACTCTGAGCGCAGGTCGTGGAGAATCTGCGCCGTCCCCAAAAGACAGGCCGTGTGGACATCGTGCCCGCAGACGTGGGCAGCTCCAGGGATAGTGGACTTAAAGGGCAAGTCGTTGCGCTCGTTCACCGGTAAGGCGTCCATGTCCGCCCTCAAACCCACGCAAGAACCTCCGGGCCGACCTTCTATCAAGGCCACCACTCCCGCGCGCCCACAGCGCCGGACGTTCGTGACGCCTATCGCCTTCAAAATTTTTTCGACGAAGGCCGCCGTACCCTCCGTTTCCATACCCAATTCGGGATGGGCGTGAATATGGCGCCGCCACTCCCGGACCCGCAACTCAATCGCCTGAGCGTTACGCAACATGTTCACGCAATTTCGCCTTCTTCCCAATATTTTAGATTTAAGTTCAAGCTCAAGTTCAGATTAAGTTCAAATTAAGTTCAAGTTCAAATAATGAAAAGTGTTTTCGAAAAGCAAATTACTTGTTTTAGCTATTCTAACTTTAGGTTTTAGGCTTTTTATTTTGATTCACTATAAACTGTTCTTTCTGGCGGAGGTGTGTGGGGATCGAACCCACCAGGGACAGCACAAACCACCCCTCGCCGGGTTTGAAGCCCGGGCCCGTCACCAGACGAATCTCACCCCCACTTTTTATAGTTTAAACGTCGGCTTCGCAAAAGTCCATACCTGCTGGAAAATTCCCAAAAATCCTTTCCAGTGAATTATCTGAAAAATTGTACCACACTACCTCCCTTCGTTCACGTACTTATTAGAATGTGATCAGGGCAACAGCATTTACTTTTGTTTGATGAAGAGTCAGAATCTTGAGGACGTAATCATCATAGGTTTACGATAAAGCGATGAGAAAGCCAACGGTTTCAGCCGTTGGATGAGATTGGATGAGAATCGCAACGTCGTCGTTGGCGGCGTTTGTTTTGTATTTGGTTTCTTGTCATATGCGGGGCGAAACACGACCGGGATATCAATCAGGATATCAATCGGGATATCAAGGCGGCTGTAAATATTCTCAGAGTGGGGGCATCCACTCTTACAAGGAGAAGACGTAAGACCGGTTTCAGTCGGCTGTCTTTGTCGATCTTACAATCTCACGACTTTAGTCGTGGGAGTATGTCAAGTGGCACTTTTAACAGCGTAAATCCCCCGTGACCGTTGAAACCCTTTCCACTTCATGTTTCTCTGAGCTTGGACATTTACAACTTTTACTCGCTGTGTTATTATCTACCTCCCGATGTAAAACGTGGTATAAAATATGAAATATGTTGGCGGAGAAAATTGGGATTCTAAATTTTGCGCTAAGGTTTTGATCGGGTTAATCTAGGGGAGAAAATCATGATTTCAACGCTTGTTTTTCACGTAAAATCAGATATAATAAACAAGCAACAAGCAACAAGCAACAAGCAACAAGCAACAAGCAACAAGCAACAAGCAACAAGCAAC
>JAIRYN010000032.1 GCA_031267575.1 Synergistaceae bacterium
CAAAAAGAAAAAGAAAAAAATAAGCAGCAACTTCAAAATATTGCAAATGACACTGCAAAAAATTGGGGAAAGTTTATGACTGTTGTTATTTCTCAAAAAGGTATAGATGGTATGTGGGAGGAGATAGAAAAAGATATGTATGCAAAAGGAATAACTTTATATAAAAGCGTCACTGACAATATCACTACGGGGATATATTCCCAAGTACTTGATACGCTCCAGGTATTCGGCGAATTCTCAGTAAATACAAAAACACAACAATGCCGTTATATCATAGAAATGCCAATGTGGGGGGTTAAAGCTATCGATACAAGCTCATATACTCTTCCACAAACACAACCACAGATAAATGTCGTTGATGTTGTGGACGATTATTTAGGAATAATTACTTCAACAGAGAAAACCAAAGAAGGCGGATTTACAATTTTAAGAGTATCTCCCGGAGGACGGTCCGCGTTGGCGGGGGTCAAGGAAAATGATGTTCTGATAAAAATTGATACCCATGAGCTTAAAGAGCATGATATTGAACGGCTGGCGTCTTATGTTGTTCTAAGATATCAGCAAAAAGCCATCCTCACAACTACGCTATTGCGCAATGGGGAAACGAAAGTTGTAGAAATACAATTATAATCTGTCTTATTCGCTCTCAACGTCAGCGGAGTGTTCTTCCTCCGGGTCTGTTATTCGGCTAAATATTATTCAAACCACTTCTAAATTTGAATTTTTTGTCGCTTTTATGGGGGAGCCTTCCAGTACCTTCCCCTCTCCTTGCCTAAACGAACCTCCAGCACGGCCCTGACAGCCCTGTTGGAAAAAGCGATGAACGGGGTAATCGATTTTTACTTTTTGAAGGCAACATGTATGATTGGAGTTTCTCGTTGTTGCCTGGAGTCTTGATAAATTAAGGAAAATTTTGGGGCGTACTAGTACCTCGACAAAGTTAAATTCTAGTATAAAGATGTTCTCAAAAATACACCTTAAGGTAAATTATGAGAATAAAATATACAATATGTCTGGCGAAATTTATCCTTACATTTAATTTTGTCAAGGTACTAGTAACCAAAAGTAGCTTGAAGATTTTGAGAAGGCAAAAGAGGCATAACAAGCGGGAAATAATATAGATATAGCTAAAGGAGATGACGCAATGAAACGTATTCCATGGAAATTGATTTTTGCTTATCTTATATACCCGTTGCAAATAATACTTTTAGCTAATGCAGAAATAGAGAGTAATCTTTTACAGTCAAATTATATTTTGGATTCAAAACTTACAATATTGTTAGTTTTGCTAACAGTGCTTATAGAATACGGGCCCTATGCTGGTGTAGCTTCTTACATACGGTTTTTTTTAAAAAAGGAAATCACGACAAAGAAAGAAATTCTTTTTTTATTGTCCTTCATCCTATTAGCTGGGCAATGTTTACAACGTACCGTAATATACTTATTTTTTCCAACAATATTCGATTCCTTTTTTGCGTACAGCGTTTTTTTCTGGCTCGGTGCAAATTTTGTTATGGTTATTGCCCTTGCTTGTATATTAACTTATTCTGCGGATAGAGGCATCGAAATAGCAGAATCAGGGGGGTAAACCGGCGCGTCTGATTTTCCCCCAGGATGCGCCGGGTGACGTGATTGCTCAGGCGATCCAGGCTGTTCAAATAGGTAAGCGTTACGAAGGTGAGAAAAAATAATCCTCGGTACGAACCGCGCTATTTTACCAAGGAAGATATTCGACTAGGGTTCTTTTTTGTGATTGGGAAGATAGCTCAGGTCTACACGAAAACGCTAAATGGATAAGAAAGGAAGATGAAAATGACAAAAATTAGACGGCGTTATGTTTGGTTTTGTCTTATTTTATACCTCATTGGTTCTATCTCTTTATTTATGATTGCCCGAGGTTCTTTTCCTTATCTAGAGAATCTACTTACTTCAATTGCTTCAATGTGGGTTTGGTTTTCGTCGGTTGGGTTTGGTCTGCACCTTATTATCTTTGAGGTACTTCATATAAGTATTGCAACAATTATTAGATTTGTTACAAAAATTAAATTCATTATAAAAAAAAGAGAAACACGAGCCACGAAAGAAACTCTTGGATGTTACTTTATTACCGTTCTCATTGCTTGAGGATTGAATTATGCCACCTTTCTCGTTGCTTGGGGATTGTATTTTGCCGTTGTTCTCGTTGATTTGGTAGCGCATTATGCCGTAGTACCAATTTTTTTTATTATTTCGGAATTATATTTCTCTACGGAATATGCAGGCATTAATATCTTTACCTTAGTCGCTCTATGTTTAATTTTGAAATTTCACGAAAAAATAATCTCACCAACTGCAAATGCTGTAAATGTGAAAGGACCTGACTATTATCGAGAATTAATAGGGCTACGCCTAGATCGCTTCTTTTCTGGTAGTCCGTCCCTGGCGGAGATCATCAAAGCGATCAGGGAGATTGACGATGCGATCAGGAAGACTGACGATCCTGACGATCCTGACAAGTTTATATATATTTGCTATATTTTTATTTTTTTCTCCCTCAAGGTGCTTTTACAATCCGGTATGTAGTAAATTATCCAAATTTAGAAACGCGAAGCATAGAAATTTTCCGAATGGAGGTTTTTCTCGCTATCGCGGACGGAACAGCTCCGACGTGTGATAAACGAGAAGTGTATTCAGCTCTCGCGTCGTTCAGCGTAAATATTCGCGTCTTCGGACAAAGTCAGTAGCACGACGTTGTTGTTCTTTTCTTTACACAACAGTATGCCAACGGTTGGTTTTTCAAAAGCCTGTTTTACATACCGGTCGAAATAATCATAATTTACTTGTGCGTTTACCTCACTCGCTTTACTATTGTCTCTGACCGTATCAATTACTTTTTTCCCTCCATATTTCCCTCCATACAACGTCGACGCGCCCATAACAAGCACAGGTTTGTTTGGGATAGACCTCTGGTTTGGGAATAGGACTTGCGACTCCCAAAAGAAACACAACATCTTCGCTCAGATGTAAAATAATATCAAAGATGTAAAAAACGCTCAGTATTTTAAGAGGATGGATTTCAGATGTATTTTGAAGGAGAAAATTATGACATTTTCTGAGAAAACGTTGTCCTCGGTGTCCGATAACGCGGACATAGGTGCGGAAAATGTATGTGTGAGCGTAGGCTACAGCGACGACCCCGATACCGTTCTTGCGGGACACGCCGCCGCTCGAGCCGCTTTGCGCCAGGCGGGGATGACGACTCCCTGTGAGTTGGTGCTGCTGTTTGCCACGGCGCGACACGACGCTCAAATTTTGTGCGACGTGGTAGCCTCTATTGTAGGACCTTCCGCTCTCATTCTGGGAGGCGGAGCCGTGGGTGCCATCACCAACGACCGCTTTGGCTACGCTGGCGACCAGGTAATAATGGGGTGTTTCTGGCTGGGAAGCTCGCGGTATAATGTCCACATCCAAGGCGGTCTTCTGGAAAGCGAGGAAGAGACAGGTTGGCAGTTGGGTCGACAGCTAGCGAAGATCGGAGTCTCGGAGAAATCCCCCGTATTGCTCTTCTATGACGCTATCGACCGCACGGGAGGCGGTATGCGTATGCTCATGGCCACCTACCTGCTGGCCGGTATGAATCGAGCCTTGGGCTTTCTTCCCGAACTAACGGGAGCCGGATTGATGGGGGACTATGCCTGCACCGCCACCCGGCAGTGGCTGGGGAAAAATGTGGGCGAACACCACGCCTTAGCCTTGGTTTTTTCCGGAGACATACGCGTTGACACTGTCATCATGCACGGCTGCCGTCCGGCGACTCCCTATTATACGGTCACGAAAGCCGACCACCAGACGATCCTCGAAATCGACGGACAGCCGGCGCTGCGCTTCCTCGACGGACTGCTAGGCCCCGCAACGCCACCGAAGGATTATCCATTTTTCTTGATTCTGGGGGTCAACAAGGGAAAGAAATGGGGTGAGTTCGACGAGAACAACTACGCCAGCCGCCTGTGCCTCGACATCGACAAGGAGCGGGAGGGCATCGTCATGTTCGAGCCGGACATGGTGGAGGGGACGGAGTTTCAGATCATGTACCGTAACCTCGACCTGGACTACATGAGACCGAGGATAGAAGATCTTTTCGGTGGACTGAAAAATGGACTGGAAAACCGAAGACCGGTTCTGGCGTTGTACATAGACTGCGCGGGACGCGCCGCCGGCTATGGGGGGATCGACATGGAGGACGCCGTGATGGTTCAAAAAACCGTCGCCGGTCGCGCGCCCATTTTAGGTATTTACAGCGGAGTAGAGATTGCCTCCGTGAACGGATGTCCCAGGGGACTAGACTGGACAGGCGTGTTCAGCCTGTTCAGCGTGCCGTGCTGAGGGCGGGATGAGAAGTCCAGACGATTATTCCTCGTTGGAGGGATTGCCGAAGGGTGAAGTTCTTCAAGAACTTCGTTACTTGCGCGGCATCGCCGAGCGAAACGCGGCCAAAATTTTGTCCTTGGACTCCCAGTCCATCGCCATCCGCCATGAACTCGAACAAAAAAGGCGAGGATTTACCCTACTGGCAGAGCTGGCGGTAACTTCAAGGCATGACATGAATTATGAAAGTGTTTTTGCCTCCGTTGCCCGGAGGATCAACGCCGCCCTCAACATGGAGCGCACGGTGGTTCTTTTGCCCGCCAAAAGAAACCCCGAAGAAATGTTTGGAGAAAAATCTGAAGAATTTGAAGTCGAGGTACTGCAAGGCTACCCGACGGATAGGGAAAAAACCATCGCGGCCCAGACCATCCGAGTGGACGCGGAACTTCTAAATCCTGATCTCCCAGTGTTGGTCACCGGGGCCGACTCCCTCCAAAGATTGGCGTCCTTGAGGAAGGCCCTGGAGCTGCCGTACCTGATTTCCTCCCCGCTGTTCCTCCACAACGAGGCGGCGGCGATTTTGATCACGGGCAGGATGCAAGAACAGCTTCCGTTTTTCCCTCGGCTTGGGCTGCACGACGTGGAGACGGTGCAGACCGTCAGTGCCCACTTGGTGGCGGTACTCACCGAACAACGTCTGGTCGAGGCGGAAAAGGCTATGTTGGCCGAAATGCTCAAAACGGAGGAGAAGTTGCGTCAGGCCTGGGATTTGGCGGAGAAAAACGCCAGAGCTAAAAGCGAGTTCCTGGCGAACGTCAGCCACGAAATCCGCACCCCCATGAATGCCATTCTAGGAATGACCCACCTTCTGGCCACAGCGAAGCTGGACGACAAAGCGCGAAAATACGTAGACCAGGCCGCTCACTCCGCCGATATCCTGTTGCATGTCATCGACGACATTCTGGAATTTTCCCAAATCGATACGGGACGAATGAAGCTGGAGATTTCGAAGTTTTCTCTCCGGGACCTGATGCGCAACGTGCAGGAGATGATCGAAGAACAGGCTAAGGCTAAATCACTAACCCTGAACGTTCACATCGCTCCCGACGTCCCGGATTCATTGCTGGGCGACGCCTTGCGCCTGGAACAGGTACTGTTGAACTTGGGCAACAACGCCGTGAAGTTCACCGTCACCGGAAAAATCAACATCCATGTTTTCAGCCGCACCTCGCTCCCCAGCAGAACTCAGCTTCTGTTCGAGGTGGAGGACACGGGCATCGGCATGGACAAAGAACAAACGGAATACCTCTTCTCGCCCTTCACTCAGGCCGACGCCTCGACCACGCGCAAGTACGGCGGATTGGGCCTGGGGCTCGCCATCAGCTGGAGCTTGGTGGAAATGATGGGGGGAGAGATCCAATGCGAAAGCTGGATTGGTAAAGGCAGCAAGTTCTCCTTTTTCGTCTTCTGCGGCCTGCCGGAAGAAGGGGAGCAGAGCGAGCCCAAAGAAGGCGAGGTCAAGAGAAAAAACGCGGGCGAACTTTTTCCGCTTGTGGAAGATGTACCCGGCCTCGACGATCTGTGCGGGATGCGTGTCCTTCTAGTGGAAGACAACGAGATTAATCGGATGATCGCCACCGAGCTTCTATCGGACATGGGGGTTGTGGTGAGCACCGCGGAAAACGGTCTGGATGCGTTAGAAACGCTGAAAGACAACGAATACGATATTATTTTAATGGACATTCAAATGCCCAAAATGGACGGGCTGACGGCCACATCTCATATTCGGGCCAACCCCAAGTACGCGGATCTACCGATCCTGGCCCTGACCGCCCACGCTTTGGCCGAGGACCGAGAGGAGAGTCTACTCAGTGGGATGAACGACCACTTGACCAAACCTATAGATCCTGACCAGCTTTTTGAATCCTTAAAACAGTGGGATAAACGCCCAAAAAATGGAATTTAAGATCTTGAAAGCAATTCGGAAGTAATTCAGAAGTAATTCAGAAGCAATTCGAAAGTAATGCGAAAGCAATTCGAAAGTAATTCAGAAGCAATTCAAGACAGCAGAGAAGATTGAGAGGCGGGCGTTTCGAAGCGCTCGCCCCTGTGTCGCTTTTTTAAGACTCAGGCGATGGTGATGTCTTTGTTCAGATAGACATCCTGTACGGCGTTGATGATCTGGACCCCGTCTTTCATGGAACGCTGAAAAGCCTTGCGACCAAGGATCAACCCCATGCCTCCGGCACGCTTGTTGATAACAGCGGTTTTCACCGCCTCAGCCAAGTCGGTCTCGCCGCCCGACGCCCCGCCCGAGTTGATGAGCCCCGCTCGCCCTGAGTAGCAGGAAAGAACCTGGTAACGAGTCAGGTCAATGGGATGCTCCGATGTCAGCTTGGCGTAAACCTCAGGAGACGTTTTCCCGAAATTGAGGGCCGTATAGCCTCCATTGTTCTCCGGAAGTTTTTGTTTGATGATGTCGGCCTCAATAGTGACGCCCAGGTGATTGCCCTGCCCCGTCAGGTCAGCGGAGACGTGATAGTCTTTTTCCTTGGTTTTGAACGCGGAGTTGCGTAGATAACACCAGAGGATCGTCGCCATGCCCAGTTGGTGAGCTTGTTTGAACGCCCGGGAGACCTCCTGGATCTGGCGGGTGGACTCGTCGCTGCCGAAGTAGATCGTAGCCCCCACGGCGACCGCTCCCATATCCCAAGCCTGACTCACGGAGGCGAAAAACACCTGGTCGTGTTTTTCTGGGTAGGAGAGCAGTTCGTTGTGGTTGAGCTTGAGAATGAAGGGGATTTTGTGAGCGTACTTGCGCGCCACCATGCCCAACACGCCAAGCGTGCTGGCGATACCGCTGCACCCAGCCTCAATCCCCAACTTAACGATATTTTCGGGGTCGAAGTAAATGGGGTTAGGGCTGAAGGACGCTCCCGCCGAGTGCTCGACGCCTTGGTCGACGGGGAGAATTGAGATGTATCCCGTCCTCGCCAGTCGCCCGTGTCCATAAAGAGCCGCCAGGGACCGCAACACAGGGATAGGGCGATCCGAGGCCGACCAGACGCGGTCAATGAAGTCGGGCCCCGGCAGGTTCAACGACTCCGCGCTCACCGTTTTGCACTTGTGTTCCAACAAACTTTTAGCGTCTTTGCCCAAAAGTTTTTCGATCTTTTCCATCCCGTCTTTCTTGTCCGCCTTATCCGTGTCCTTCGACATATCGACGCCTGCTACTGAAAACCTACACAAATATGTAATAGTCCAGATTTTTCCTTCTTTATTCCTTCTTTATCCTTCCCTCTTTCGCCAAAGCTACTCAAGTTTGCGCGGAAGTCCAAAGACTTAAATTCCCGTGTAGTCCACGGTACATAGCGTTACACTACCTTTATAGTGTTTACACTATAGTATTTACAATACTTAAGATTCTCGATTGTGATATAGGCTGGCTTGGCCCTCACCAGCGCAGAGACTATTTTGTTGATATAGTTTTTTCTTACACAATCAAGTCCGCAGTCGGTTTTCTGGACTTTAATACGCTGTTTATCTAGGTTAGCAAATTTTACAGTAGCAGGTTTCACCTTCTTTCTATAAATTAATTTTTCGAAAAAATTTACGTTGCTCTCCTTAAAAATACACACTAAAAAACGACGCTCGCGTTTTTTTTATTTTAGCTCATTTCATTATTTTTAGCTTATTTCATTTTAGCTCATTTCAGGCGAGTGTGCTAGCGTCCCGTATAATAAACCAGGAAGGATTTGCAGGGAAGGGAAGAAGTTCTTTCAGCTTGCCAAAATAATATCGAACGCTTGTGTGGTAACATGGCTGAACCCTCAAGCCATTATCGACGGCACGATGTTGCTCGGGGCTTTTCGCGCGACCCTTCCTTCGGATAAAGGATGGCATTTTACCATAGGCGTAATGTTTGCGTCCCTTTTGTGATTTATGGGCATAACCGCCATTTTGCGTATCTTTCGGCACAGGTTCACGCCAAAGATTATCCGTTGGATAAATATCATATGTGGCGCTGTGATAATTGGATACGGCGTCAAGCTGTTTATCGACTTTACAACGAGCGTAGCCCAACTTACGCCGAACGTATAATCTTTATATCATTCAATCGTTCCCGCGCGACGCGCGAGTCTCGGCGGCGCGTGAAAGGAAAGGAGTAGTTTTAATCTTGACCGAGTACATCAGCATCAAAGGCGCCAGAGAGCACAACCTCAAGGACGTGAACGTGGACATCCCCAGGGGGAAGCTGGTGGTCATCACCGGCCCATCGGGATCTGGAAAATCATCCCTGGCCTTTGACACCCTCTACGCCGAGGGACAACGCCGTTACGTGGAGTCCCTTTCCGCCTACGCGAGGCAGTTCCTCGGTGTGCAGAAGAAACCCGACGTGGACGATATTTCAGGACTGTCCCCCGCCATTTCCATTGAGCAGAAGGGCACGGGGCACAATCCTCGCTCCATCGTGGGGACCGTGACGGAGATCTACGACTACCTGCGCTTGCTTTACGGGCGTGTGGGGATCCCCTACTGCCCCAAGTGCGGAAAGCCCGTTCTCCGTCACTCCATCGATGAAATCGTGGCCTTGATCTTTCAAAACGACCTGGGCAAACGAGTGGAGATACTCTCTCCCCTGGTGCGGGGTAAAAAAGGAGAGTTTAAGAACCTATTCGCTCAGACCCGAGAAAAGGGGTACACGCGGGTTCGGGTAGACGGCTCCATTCTGTGGCTGGAAGAAGAGATTGATCTGGACAAGAAGAAGCGGCACAGCATTGAGGTCGTCGTGGACCGCCTGAAGGTGGCTGAGGACCGGAGAAGCCGCGTCACGGAGTCCATTGAGGCGTCACTGAAACTTTCGGGCGGTTTTGTGCTGATTGTCCCCGAAAACGAAAAGGAGTACATGCTGACGGAAAACTACGCCTGCGCCGACTGCGATATCTCCATGCCGGAGATCGAGCCGCGATTGTTTTCCTTCAATAATCCCTTCGGAGCGTGCCCGGACTGTGGAGGATTGGGCAGCCATGAACATTTTTCGGAGGAGCTTTCCATCGACCCAGACCGCACTTTGGAGGAGGGCGCGATTCTGCCCTGGAAAACCAAGCCCTACTTTCTCTCAAAGATCGCGCTTTTCGCAAAAAAATACGGATGGGATCTTTCTCCCAAGTATGGGGAACTGCCCCAGAAGGTCAAAGATTTTATCCTCTACGGCAACGACGACCGGGTCCCGATGATTTTCACGGAACACGGGGTGGACCGTCCCTACATGGGGCGCTACGAGGGGTTCATCCACTGGTTGGAGGCTCGTTGGAACGACACGGAGTCCGAAGCGGTGATCGATGAATTGTCGCCTTACCGGGTGGAGGATATCTGCGCGACCTGCAACGGCCTGAGGCTGAGGGCGGAGGCCCTGACCGTCAAGGTGGGGGGCTATGGGATAGGGGAACTGCTCATGATGCCCATAGACGATTTGGCCCGAGTCGCGAAAAATTTCGAGTTGGGCACAACCCATATGCGCGTCGTGGAACAAGTGATGCTGGAAATCCAAAAGCGCTTGGATTTTCTGGTGAACGTGGGCGTGGGATATTTAACTCTGCTACGGAGAGCGGACACCTTGTCGGGAGGCGAGAGCCAGAGAATCAGGCTGGCCACCCAGATCGGATCGAAGCTCAGCGGCGTGCTCTACGTTCTTGATGAGCCCACCATCGGCCTGCACTCCAGGGACACGGAGCGCCTGGTCAAAACTCTGGAGTCTATTCGTGATCTGGGCAACACAGTGGTGGTGGTGGAACATGACCGCGAAACCATGAAGGCCGCCGACGCCTTAATCGAAATGGGGCCCGCCGCAGGAGAGATGGGAGGAGAGATCCTCTATCACGGAAGCTACGAGGACGTTCTGGCCACCGACGGATTGACGGGGCCCTACCTGCGGGGAGAGGTCACGGGGATTGTTCTTTCCTCAAAGGACGCGTCCCTGGGAAACGTCCTTAGCAACAAAACGGCGGCAAAAAAAAATCGTCGAGAGCCCGGCGGATGGTTTACCGTGAAGGAAGCCGAGCACCACAACCTGAAAAAAATCGACGTTAAGCTCCCCAAGGGGGTTTTTACGTGTATTTGCGGCGTCTCTGGATCAGGCAAAAGCAGTTTTGTTTACGACGTGCTCTACAAGGGTATGAAGCGTATGCTAGACCGAGATTTTCGCGAGCGACCCGGCCAACACGAGAAGATCGTGGGTGGAGAGGACTTCGAGAACGTGGTTCTGGTGGATCAAAGCCCCATCGGGCGCACGCCGCGCTCTAACCCCGCCACCTACACCGGGGTGTTTTCCCTGATCCGGGAGTTTTTCACCGAGCTGACGGAGGCCAAAATTCGGGGCTACAAGCCGGGGCGCTTCAGCTTCAACGTCAAGGGGGGCCGCTGCGAGGCATGTGGTGGCGCGGGGTCGGTTAGGGTGTCGATGCTTTTTCTGCCGGACATTTACGTGGACTGTGAAGTCTGTGGCGGGACGCGCTACAATCACGAAACATTGGAGGTTCGTTTCAAGGACAAATCCATCGCGGACGTACTGGCGATGACTGTGGACAACGCCGTGGATTTTTTCGCGGACATTCCGAGGATCGCGTCGAAACTGCGCCTGATCCAGGACGCGGGGCTGGGGTATATTCGTCTCGGCCAATCGGCACTGACTCTGTCGGGGGGCGAAGCCCAAAGGGTGAAGCTCTCGAAGGAACTGGCCAAACGTTTCGGGGGCAAAACTCTTTATCTGTTGGACGAGCCCACCACGGGGCTTTACTACACGGACGTGCGTAAATTACTGAAAATCGTCCATCGCATCGTCGATCAGGGCAACACAGTGGTGTTCATCGAACATAATCTGGATGTGCTTCTGTCTGCCGACTATATCGTGGACCTAGGGCCAGAGGGAGGCGAGGGAGGTGGCTACGTGGTGGCCGAGGGCACTCCAGAAAAGGTGGTGGCCGCGGAAAAGGGGTATACTTCAAAGTATCTGAAAGAATATCTTGAAGAGCTGGGCCTGCGGGAATCCCGTGGCAAGCGAAAAAAGATAAAAAGCTAAAAAAAAGCTAAAAAAAAGCTAAAAATTGAGGGATGAAGGCCGATGGGAAATAAAGATAAAGGTAGCAGAGATAGAAACAGATACGAGAGCAGTGGATCCGGAAAAACCGGAGGCAAAGGCAAGCCGATGGGAAAAAACGCCGGTCAAAGTGCCGATAGAAGTGATTCGAAGCGAAGTGATTCGAAGCCCGCGGGGTCCAGACCCGCGAAGACTAACCCCACGAGATGGGCTAAGCCTACGGGGGCTGCACCCACAGGGGCTAAGTTTGCAGGGGCCACGGGGCAAAGAAAACCCGCGGCTTCGAAGCCGTGGCGAGAGGGCGTTCCGCTTCGTGACGTTCCGCCTCGTGAGCCCGCGGACGACATCTGCTGGGGGCGTCAGCCGGTTCTGGACCTGGTGAAGACCGTGCCGGGCCGCTGCATGAAGATCGTGATCGCCAACAACGTGCGCCCTCCCTTTTTGGACGAGCTGACAGATGCCGCCCGAGCGGGCAAGGTCGTCTACCAAATGGCGGCCCCAGAAGCGCTGGACGGCCTGTGTCCTGGAGTGCGACATCAGGGCGTGGCCTGTCGCGTTACGGAGGCAAAACTGCTGGAGCTGGAGCCATTCCTGGAGGGGCTCTCCAAGGACAAGCCTGCTCTGATCGTGGTGTTGGATCACATTGAGGATCCACACAACCTGGGTGCTGTGGTGCGATCCGCGGAGGCCGTGGGCGCGGCAGCGGTCTTGTATCCCAAGCGTCGTTCCGCCCTGCCGGGGGGTACGGTGATGAAGGTCAGCGCCGGTGCCGCCATGCGCGTTCCCATGATTCCGGTGGTCAACATCGCGCGCAGTGTCGAACAGTTGAAGGCAGCCGGGTTTTGGACGGTGGGCTTGGAGAACGAGGCACAGTCCTCCCTCTGGGATGAGGCCGATTTGTCGGCGCGGACGGCTTTCGTGATCGGCGCGGAGGGAGAGGGCCTCTCTCGGTTGGTGGGGGAAAAGTGCGACCAACTGCTCCGTATTCCCATCCGGGGCGGAGTAGGGTCCTTGAACGCCAGCGTCGCCGCAGCCCTGGGCATGTTCGAGTGGAGCCGAAGGCAGTCCTAAGAAGGAAAAAAAGAAAGGGGAAAAAAAAGAGGCGAGGCGTTAATCATGGCAACTCACGGAGTCAATGTCACGCAATCTGACAGAGCGGACCTGATGCATACCGATGCATACCATTGAGCATTTATCCGATAAAGCGATACTGCGAATCAGAGGCTATATTGAACGTGTACGCGAAGAAGAAGAAGAAGAAGAACTGGAACGTGAGGCTGAAGAAGAAGAACGCCGCTATCAAAGCATGACATTTGACGAAATTGAGACTGAGATTGCGGTTCTGGAAGCGAAGTACGGGACAACGCCGAACGCCGAAACTATGGCGGCGATGAGAGAAGCGGAACAAGGCATCGTAGAACCCGTTACGTTAGAAGAGATAAAGGCCGAATGTGATGCGCTTCGTTACCGAAACTCACGCTTATAAAAGAGACGTGCAAAAAATAAGCGGCGGCAAATATACATGGGCTTTAGTAAACGACTTGCCGGACGTGATAAGAATGCTTGTCGAGGACGCCACATTACCTACCCAATATCACGATCATGCGTTGACTGGTAATTGGATCAATCACAATGAATGTCACGTCAGACCTAAAGAGAATGGCATTATGAAATATTACGAGACGCTACTCTTGAGGAGCGGGTGAATTATTACAAAGTTGAAGGTAAAAAAGCGGCGGCTCAAAGGGAAGCAGATCGATCTCGTCAAGAAACTCTGGCTATTTGAAGTGTGTTCCTAAGTGGAGGGATAAAGATGGCTGCAACAACCGAAGAAATGTTTACGAATATGGGGCTTGCGGATGCTTTTTCTCGATCAATCGGCAAAGTTTAGAACGGAGAATTTGACCGCGTGCTTGTGCGCCCGCGGCATGAGGTCTTTCTGGCGCTGGCGTCGAAATTCGTAAAATTATAGAAGAAAGAAGGTCTGACTTGTGACAAACATAAAAGAAACGCGTATCTCCATCGTGGGAGCGGGGGCTTTGGGTGGAGCGGTGGCCAGGGGACTGTCGAAGGCAGGGTACAGAGTGCTGGCCTCGGACGCGCACCCTGAACGGCTGGACCGAGTGAAGGCGGACGGGGTAGAGTTGACCTCGGACAACGCTAGAGCCGTCCAAGAGGGCGAGGTGGTGATGTTCGCCTTGAAGCCTCATCTGACATTAGGAGTCGTCAAAGAACAGGCACTTTTTTTAAAGGGGAAGCTCTGCGTATCCTTGGCCGCTGTGGTGTCTCTGGATATGCTGGTGGATGCCGTACCCGAGGCCCGATGGGCTCGTGCGATGACAAACATCTGCGCGGCGATCAATTGCGCTTTTACTGGTGTCGCCAGGTCGAAGGCCACCACACACGACGACATGACCTGGTTGAAGGGAACATTCGGCCTGCTGGGGCCCGTGGAGGAATCAGAGGAAAGGAACTTGAACGCTCTGACTGCGCTGACCGGCGCGGCTCCCGCATTTTTCATGTCTTTAATGGAAGCCGCAGCTATGGGAGGCATCCACGCTGGGCTTCCCAAGGACTTGGCCTATAAAGGAGCTATGAGCGCCATGCTGGGGGCCGCCCGTCTGTCGGCGGAGGTGGAGAAGCATCCGGCGGAATTACGAGATGACGTCTGCACTCCCGGCGGCATGACTATTGAGGGCATCTACGAAATCGAGCGGGCGGGGGCACGGGCTGCGCTCATGAAGGCTGTCTTGCTGACGGCGGAAAAAGGCAAGCTCTTGGAGGAGAAAATCGCCGCGTCGCTGACGTAACTCTGCTTGGGCATGAGAGTACAGCCTCTCATCAAACCACCCAAAAACAACCCAAAAACAACCGCCTGACCTCTCCCAGGTGAATATCTCTTAGTTGTATTAATTGTATTTACCACCAACCGGATGTAGCGAGCTTGAACACACTCTCTGGTGATTCTCAAAACCTTGCGGACGTTCGGAGTCGCGACAGCTCTATAGAGTCACGCCGTCTTTGAAGATCGCGATCTCGCCGATGCCTTTGCGCTCGTGGGCGGCACGTTCACCTCCCGCGACACGTAATATTAGACCGGTCAAGCTCTCCGTCGCGGCTTCCCACGTCTGACCGGTCAAAAGCCTTCCCGCGTCGAAATCGATCCAATTCGGATGCTTTGCGGCCAGCTCGCTGTTGGTTGAGACTTTGATCGTCGGGACGACGGTTCCAAAGGGCGTTCCGCGTCCCGTCGTGAAGAGGATCATCTGAGCCCCGGAGGCCGCCAGCGACGTGCAGGACACGATATCGTTGCCTGGCGCAAAGACGATCTGTACCCCACCTCCCGAAAGGGCAGATTGCCCATACCTCAGCACCTGTGTGACGGGCGCGTTTCCTGATTTCTCTACAGCCCCAAGAGATTTTTCTTCGAGGGTCGTGATGCCTCCTTCGCGGTTACCCGGCGATGGGTTTTCGTAAACGGGTTGTCCATGACGAATAAAATATTCTCGAAACCACCGATCCAGCGCGATAAAGTCATCATGCGCGGTTCTATCCACGACGCGAGCGGCGATCACGTCCTCTGCCCCGAACATCTCCGGAATCTCCGTCGCCAGGACCGTCCCACCCGACGCGACAAGGTGCTCAGCAAAACGTCCCAAAAGGGGATTGGCGGTCAGCCCACTGTAGCCGTCACTGCCGCCGCACTTGACGCCGATACAGAGTTCCGACGCCGGAAAAGGCTCGCGGTATCGAGGAGCGGCATCGGCCAGCTCGTCTAGCAGGGGCGCGAAATCTCCCTCCCCATCCTGAAGCCTTATTACACGAAGACGGGGCTCCGGACCGACCCGCTCAATCAGCATCGGAATCTGGAGGTTCTCGCACCCCAGTCCCGCCAGAAGGACGCCCGCGGCATTGGGGTGCCGCGCGAGCCCGGCCAAGAGGTCTGCTGTCATCGTCAGGTCTCCGCCAAGCTGGGAACATCCGAAGGGATGCTCTAGAACTTTCACGTCATCGATCCATGCGGGCTTTTTAGGGCTCCACTCCTGAACCAGGGCGCGAAGCTCCCCATTGACGCAACCGACCGTTGGAATAACCCACAAGTCGTTACGCACTCCTGGGCGTCCGGGGTCCCTCCGGTATCCGGCGAAAGTCCCGGCGATCAGAGGGACCTGGAGACGTGTCACGCCGCAACGTGGCTGATTACGGGAATCCCAGACGGTCAGATCCGCGTCGCCTTCCCCTAGGCGTGTCCCAACGTTGTGTTCATGCACGTGCTCGCCCGGTGCGATGTCGCGCGTCGCCGTGCCAATAGGATGTCCATATTTTACAATTCGTTCCCCTTTCGGAATAAGGACGCGTGCCGCTTTGTGCCCACCGGGGATATCTTGACGCAAGGTGAGCCTCTGCCCTTCGATAAACGCCGTTTGGCCCCGTCGGCCCTGACAAGTAAGGACCACAATATTATCGGCATCATTCAGGAGAATGACGCCGATGTCCGATTGAATATTCGCTTCAGGAGAGTTCATGCAGCAGCGCCCTCTGGATCTCCGCGGACAGGCCGGGAAAAAAGCTCTCCAGCCGCTCGGACAGAGATAGGCCGTGAATCTGCGAAAAATCCTTCAACTCCAGTGCCCCGCCGGGAAGCTCCACGACTCCGCTTCCTCCGTACAGTTCACACATCTTCCCAATGGCCTCGGTCATAAGCGGCGGCAAGCAACCCTCTTTACTAAAATAGTCAACCAAAGTGGGCCGCATTCGGGCGTTGACCTTAGCCACGGAATTCAGCGCGATTGAGCGAAAGCTGTGCCCCAGAGCTGGGTTTTTGAAGCGAGCCAGAACGTCGTCGGCGTAAGCGTGAGTTTCCGTCGAGTCGTCCATGGCGCGGCAGATTTCCTTATGCGTCATCTCGGAGAGCCAAGCCGAGTATTCCGGATGAGACGCGAAGACGTCCACGTTCTCAATGCCATTCAAAAGCGCAACGGGTACGGAAGCGGTATGGGCGCCGTTCAAAATCCTGACCTTCCGGCCGTGATAAAAATCTAATTTATCGTCCGTTACGATGACATTGAGCCCCGCCTGGTCAAAGGGAATGACGTCGAGAATTTTTCTATCGCCCTCGATGACGAACAGGTGAAAAAGCTCTCCGCTCGTGAGCCATTGGTCCTGATGGCCAATCTTCTCGAAAACGCGATCCGCGGCGTCGGCGGGATACCCCGGAACGATGCGGTCGACGAGAGTGTTGTAAAATGAGCAGCTTTCGATGTAGTTGAAAAATTCCATTCCGTAAGCGAAAGACTGCCCATACTGGAGGAGGGTCTTTTTGAGAAGGTCGCCGCTGCGGTCGTTCAACTCCATTGCCATGATCATGACGGGAGGCAAATGCTTGCGCGCGCGATATTCCAGCAGCATCGCCAGCCTCGATGGATAGTTGTGCGTCGCGGATGAATAGTTGTGCGTCGCGGCCGGGTCGAAGAAAATCCCTGCCTCCGTGCTGTTGGAGAGAATCAAGGAAATGTCCTCGCAACCGGCTTCGATGTACTCAGCTGGTTTTTCCAGCGGGCTCACCGCGTTCTTGATCACCCGAACGGCGTCCAAAGTCTCGACGTATTGGGTACCCTCGTATCCGCGCAACAGCACGTGATACTCCTTCGCCGCGGCAATATCGAATACGGGCTCGCCTGGGGTGAGCTGAGCCAAAGTCACCTCGTACTCGATGCCGGTCGTGTCGGATACGCGCTGCAACATCCAGTCGAAAAAGCAACGAAGAAAATTTCCTCCGCCAAACTGAAGTATCTTCACTGGTTTCATAATCTCGCCCTCACATTTTTCGCTTTTCCCGTCGAATATCGACATGTCTTTTACGTACTCGTTATAGAGTCGCTCCGCCGCCTCGTTGGGCAACAGGAAATTTTCGTTCAAGAATGTTCTCACAAGGTGACGCGCTCCTTATTTACATTCTGCATTTACATTCCACATTTACATTCTGCCAAGCAACATCCTCGGCACAAAAAGCGAAATTGGGCGATAGGTCTTCAGCAACCTTACCATTTTCCCAAGAAGCCGGAGAAACAGGAATTTCCCCGGCTTTCTTTGTCTCTTTGTCTCGCGGAGCGTTCCGCGATCAGTTCTTCTTTTTACCGTTTTTGTTACCGTTTTTGCCGATCCAGAACGCAGCTTCGGCCGCAGCCAGTACCAGGAACGCCGCGCCCGTGTTACAGCCACCGCCGCTGCTGCTACTGCTGTTAACATCGTCATCCCTGACTCCCAGCGTCGTCTGCGTGTAATCTGTGAAGCCGGATTTTTTGGACATCTGTCCTTCATAAATTATAATGTAGCTTCCCTCAGGAAGGGTCGTGCCTTCTCCATCGATGTTCTTCGCGTTAAGGGTGATGGCGAAGTCTTTCGAGGTGTCCTCTGGGGCCTCCGCGGAGGTGAATATCGCGTCATTTACTTGAACGGCAAAGGTCGCGTTGCTTCCTTGGGCAGGTTCTTGAAGGTAGAACCAGAAAAAGACGCTTTCACCAGGGTCTAAACCGTTACCCGGGAATTTCACTGTCATTACATCCGAAGACTGAGAGACTGTGATATTTGCCGATTCGTGGTCTGTCTCCGCTTCTGTGACTGAAATTGGGGGAGTGGGGTCAAGACTCTGTGCCCTCAAGGCAATCATACCCGTCTTCGTTCCATCAGCCGATGTTATCATGTAAAAGACGACACGACCTTCACTAAAGTCTTGGAGAGTCCTTGGTTCCGGCGTCACGGTCGCGTCGGGATGAGGCAGAGAGAAATTGACGATCAACGATCTAAGATCGGTCCCATAGGGGACACCGACCAAATACGAACCATCGTTCTGCAGGACTGCAAGATGGTCCGTTCCCTTAATAGTGATCGCTAAATTGGTCAGTTCTACCGAATTCACGTCACCTCGCGCGTCGAGTACCGTCACGACGCACTCCGCCTCGATGCTACCTGCCGGGTTACTTGCACTGACGGTGATGACCGCTTTGCCGACAGACCTCGCCAGAACCGTCCCCTCTTCGTCAACGCCGGCTACCGTCGGGTTGCTCGATCTGAATGCAAAACTGATCGGTTCCGTCGCTGTGTCCGGCTCCACTGTTGGAGTGAGAACAAAAGATTCACCTGCGTAAACATCGAGCGTTCTGCTGTCATCGCTGAGTTTCAGGCCAGTGATGGGGGTGGCGTCAGGAACAATGAGGTCGCTGTTATAATAACTTAAAATATTGCCCGTACCGGAGGAGACTTCTTTAATACTCTTAAACTCTCCCACGCTGAGCGCGTAAGTCTCGCCGTAACCTATTCCCTCAAGCTGGTAGATTATCGATTTGTTACCCTCACCCCATTCTGGGTATTGGGCCTTTGCTCCACCGGAAAGGGTAACTTTGCCAATGGCAATAGGGTTCATTTCCCTGTCAAAGTTTATGATGAGCTGCCCTTTCCCGTTCCGGAGATCTGTCGGATTAATGACCGCGCTCGCGACCTGCGGATGGAAGGAGAAAAACTTGAAGTCCTGATCTTCTGTGAAAAGCGCGTTCCTCACCACGACCTCGAGCCGCGTCGCATTAGTTAAATCCACTCCGCCATCACGGGATACCCTGACCTTGTACAAATTGTTCCCTAGGGGCGTCACTACACCGTCCGCGGTAAAATTCACCAACGTACCAAGGCTCGACTCTGTGCTCAAATAGGATTGATAGTAGGATTGATAAGCTGCGTTATTGGTGCTCGGAATCGTCCCGGTCAGATCTTTTGACGCGAAGACCGTGGCATAAATCACTTGAGTTCCGGTAATGTCAGCAAGCTGCAAGTCGCCTGTGATCTCGACGTCGCCCACTTCGAGTTTGACAATCTCCACGCTCCGCTCCGGCGATGTGTAAAGATTTCCATTGACGGTGACGTTTTCGAAATTGATGTCCGTACCGCAGATGATATTATTCAAGGCTGCGGTTATTCCCAAGTCGGCGTTTGTAAAATCGAAGTTACAATCTCTGATGTTGACGTTTTTGATAGGAGTGTAACCATAGTGCCTGGCGTAAACAAATAAATTGTTGGCCTTTGCACCCTCTGCCGTCCTGTAGTTCGAGATATAGATGTTTTCGATGATTGGAGTCCTTGTCCCGGCGTCGTTTTCCTCGTAGTAGAGTTCGCTGTGGATAGGATATTGCAGAGCCTTGACTTCGGAATCCTTCATGTAAACATCTTTCAGATAGCCGCCCCTCACGGAGTTTGTCTTAATACGAAGCCCTTGTTGCAGTGCTGTGGAATTGAAGATGTTGTCGTGAGCGAAAACGTACTGGATACCGCCCGACATCTCCGAACCGGCGGTCACAGCTCCGTGACCATCCCTCATTTCGTTGTTACGAACGATAACTCCAACTGTCGGCTTGTTCCACGGAGTATAACCGTCGTTGTTACGTCCTGATTTGATGGCGATGCAGTCGTCACCTGTGTTAAAAATATTCTCCTCAATGATGACATTTTGGCTGGATTCGGGGTTACAGCCGTCGTTATTTCCCAGATGGGAATTGATGTGAGTGCCCTTAACCAACACATTTTCGCTCAGAAGTGGATGGATTTCCCACATAGGCGAATTGATGAGGTAAAAATCGGAGATCAATACATTCTTACAGCGATAAGGTTCAATGAAGCTGGGTCTCAGCGTGTTGACCGGTCTCAGGATAGGGTCGGCGTTTCCGGGTGTCAAGTCGGCATAGGTCCTCTCCTCGATGGGGGTCCATCTCGCCACCTGTTCGATCAGTTTGTCACGAGCCGTCATGCTCGCGCCGTCCAAAGTAGTGGTTTTGTAGACTTCATTATTGCCCTGTTGCATCGGAATCGTATTGGTCGTGGTTCCGTCCCAGAACGAAGTTCCGGCAGTTTTCCACGGAAGCCAATTGTAGCTGTCTCCTTGCCCGTTCAACGTCGAGATCGGTCCCATTTCCCCGTTACTCGCTTCCCCGTTACCCGCGCCCGTGATCGCGATGTTCTCGAGTTCATAGGCGTAGATCAGCGGAGAGAAACCCATGAGGTCCATGCCCTCAAAGCGGGTCTTCGTCATGGGATAGAACTGGTAGGTCTTGGTCCTGATAAACTTGATCTCCGCCCCATCGTCCAGGTGGAGTCGTGTGTTGTCAGCCGCGAAATGAATGGCTCCCGTCACGTAAGACCCAGGCGGCACCACAACGGTCCCACCTCCGTGCTGCTTGATGTCCTCCATGGCGGCCTTGAAGACGTTGGTGTAATCGTCCACGTCCTGAGTCTCTCTGACCGCCTGTTTGGGATCCTCAGCACGCCCAACGTAGTATTGCTCTTTAGATTTTCTCAGGTAGGTCGCGAACTTGGGATCCGTGATCTTGACAGAATAGGTAAAGGTCCCTTTGACGGTCTTGAAAACGTAATTTTCATCGGTGTCAAGTACCTGCGGCACGTTGTCCATAACAGTTTTTTCGATTTCGTCATACTTCGACTGGGGCCAATAAGGGTCTTCAGCAGCAAAAACAATTGACGCACTTATCATTAAAACTGAAATAACTGTCAATGCCAGCAATATTCGTCTTCTCATTATTTGCCTTCCTCCTTAAAAATTGTTCAGGCTCAAGTACATCCCCATATTTTAATCCCCATATTTTAAGGTCAATAGTATTACTTTTTCTCGATTCCTCGCTCCCTTCTCCTGCTATGATTCCCCCTCTTAGCGTCCACACAATAAATGATCCACGCAACAAATAATCCACGCAACAAATGATCCACTGCCTGAGCCTTATAATTATAAATAGTCTATGCGCCCATACATTCCCCCCTCGCAAATTGCGCAAAATACACCTGTTGACTACGACAAAAGTCGCACTCCACTCTCTTTTAAGTAAATTAAATTTCCGCAGATCGAATTAATGATACTTTTATTTATCGCTTGCTTACAGGAAAAGACGTAAGACCGGTTTCAGTCGGCTGTCTTTGTCGATCTTAGACTCCCACAACTTTAGTCGTGGGAGTATGTCAAAGATAATCTTCTAAATTATTCTTCATTATAATGCCCGTCTTGATGCGCCCGACGGACATTGGGCGGTTGGAGAGGTATTGATACAGCAGGATCATCGCCTGTTCAGCCTGAGATTCCGGGTCTTTCCAGATGGAAGCGTGCAGAGTGTCGTCGTCGAAAAATGGACTCAATTCCGCGAATGCGTCGCTGCCGATGACCTTTATCCTCCCCGACATTCCAAGATCCCTTATCGCGGTGCACACGCTGTACGTATCGCGTGCCGTAATGGCATAGAGTCCGCTCACATCCGGCAAATTTTTTATAGATGAAACGAGCCTCGCGAGGAATTCTTCCTGGTCGCCAAAGTTGTAAAGCTCGGTCAAGGAGATTTTAGGGCGGCACATCTTCAGGTACGACTGAAAACCGCATCGATTGTCTCTGGCATTTTCGGCCATTTCGTGTCCGCCTGCCACCAGAACCCTACCCCCGCTCGAAAGCAACCTGCCCATCATCTCCGCCGCGAGCCTGCCGATGCGCCCGTTTGGCGCGGATACGAACGCCACGCGTTTCGACCCGATAGCGTCGGAATTGACGGTCACGACCGGTACCCCCCTTTCGGAAAGATAATCGATAACAGCATTGAGCCGGGTTTCGTCCCAACAATGGAGTATCACTCCGTCTTCATCCCTGTGTCTGGCGATATCATAAAGGATTCGCTCTTGACTCTCCCATTCGTCACCGCACTCTAAACGGGTTACCTGGACTCGATAATCGTTCAATTTCTGCTCGGCTATCCCTATTCCATCCCACATTTTGCGAAAGAAAAAATTTTGAGGGTTTGACATGCTCTGTAATACGACGGCAACGTGAAGGGCTTTGCGTTTGAGCGATGACGCCGCTTCGTTGACCGAATAATCCATATTCTGAGCTATGGCAAGAATTTTTTTTCTTGTTTCAGCCCCCACGCCTTCTTTGTCGTAAAGCACCTTGTGGACCGTCACCGCCGACACTCCAGCCTTTATTGCCACATCGCGTAAAGTCGCTCGTTTCGCCATAACGCCGTCAACTTTCACCTATTCAAGATTGCATCACTATTATTAGGTAAACGTTTAACTAATTTGAAGACATTATACCACTTCATAAGAATGTTTGTCAATTTTGAATCTGCCTCGATGCAGGGCAACAGCATTTACTTGTCGATTGCAAAAGTAAATGCAACCTGGACGGCGGGCGAGGGTTGTGATAAATCTTGCAAAAGTGCAAATAAAAGTTTGTTGTAATAAGTAGTGCCAAGATTTTCCATATGAAAAAATGTCCTTCTATAAAATCTCATTTCCTCAAAATCTCATTTTCTCAGCAGAAAAGAGACTCAGGTTATGAAGGTATAATAGTTCCAAGAAATAGGACCACCACCTAAGAAAAATAAGAAAAAACATGGGCATTGAAGTGATCGATCCCAAGTCTCGTTTGAAGCGGTCTATCCCAAACCTCGTTTGAGTAAAGCAAATGCGTTGCTTCCGCACCGTGATTATACGAGCCGCCGTGAACGTACATCAGAAAACACCTCAATTAAGCTCCCCCAGTTCGCTTTGCAAGGCAATAATTTCTTTATCGTTCGACAAGAACTCCGCAAGGTCCGAG
>JAIRYN010000033.1 GCA_031267575.1 Synergistaceae bacterium
GCGCAGCGTGAGGGTAAGTCACTCCCCGGTGGGTATAAAATTATTCAACAAAGAGTGAATTTAAAAGATATTTGGTGGAATGGTAAATCACTCGACAGGTTCAGATTTGACGACGGGAAAGGATACGCGTACAAGAACACGAAAAACAATCGCAAACTAACGGACGCCGTTGTCAGAGACGACGCGGGAAATATCGTCCCACCGTCGAAACGATTCAACTCTAGAAAAAGCGAGACGTTTTTTCAACCTGATAGCGAGAATACGGGGTCTACAAATAAAGGTGGAGAGACACATTATCGGCGCGACGGTGAAGACCCTGTTGCCTTGCGAGAAGCCGCTATTATGCCGAGAAGCGCACAAACATTAGATGAAGCTGTCGACCAACTTACAAACGCCGAGATACTCGGTAAACCCCTGATGAATACGAAATTTAAGTTAACTGCCACTTTGTCTAACAGAGCGCTAGCAAAGATGATAAGCGGAAGCGCAACAAAAAAATCAGCTTCACCAAGCGCTCACGCTAATGCCGTAGCGAATGTAGATGTTCTGTTCGAGCGAGCATCAATAGATTCATCGCATGATGACACTCGTGGTGATGCTAATATTAAGAAAATGCACCGTTTGGGTGCGATTATGGAATTTGACGGCAAATATTACCCCGTTAAAATTACAGTCAAAGAATCTGCTAATCCTGGGCAAAATAATCGACTTTATTCAATCGAGGCTGTTGATATTGAAGCTATGAACAACAAAAAGAAGTCCGTAGGACTGTCGGCGGACGCTGACCCTCATCAAGAGGCAGTTGTCACGCACCCGATTACGGACTTCGACAATAAAATATTACAACTTCTTGAAGATGTCAAGAAGCTGGGTAAACCCTCAACATTTAACCAAGGGCAAAAAACTCGACCCAAGGCGGCGACGGAAATTTTTGAGGAATTCAAATCGGTCATCAATTTCTTTGAGACCGCGAACGCCAGCAGCGGTATTCATGAATTGATGCACCATGTACTGAACATCTACGACAAACTCTCCGATATGGAAACCACGGCGGGTTGGATGAAACAAGATTTCAATACCATCTTGAAAGAGTTCGGGGTTACGAAAGAGGAATTTCGAGGCGACAGCCCCTTGCGTGATCTACCCATGTTGAATGATAACGAGGATGCGCATAAATACCTGAGCGAGGACCCCGATATTTCGATTCGCGATTATGTTCATGAACGCTTTTCGCAGGGCTTTGAAGTCTACGCATCAACGGGAGAAGCCCCTAATCAGAATCTTCGCGCCGCCTTCAAAAAACTGCGCAAGTGGCTGATAGATATTTATCAAGATGTTCAAAAGGCTTTAGGTGTCAAGTTGAGTCCGACCATGAAAGGTATTTATGACCGCCTTCTCGCAACACCTGAAGAGATCCACGCTGAACGCGAAGCACGTAATCAGGCGGCTGAGTCTGAGCAAATTGATCAATACGAAGCGGAACAAAAGGAAATCAGCGCAACACTTAATGCACTGAACATTATATTGAAAACACCCACAAAATCCGATGAGGCGTATTTCAAAAGCGATGTTGAGGCCGTAAATCCCACGACGTCCCATACCAAACGAGATGTGGATCCCGACATCCCTCAAGCGAAAGAGAACGCAGGTCAACCTGAGTTTGCTCCAGAGGAACTAAAAGAGGCAGGCAAGGCTAAACAAACAATAACTAAAGCTAACGCTGTGCAGAAGGCCTCAAAAATGATGAACCAAAAAACGCCTGAAGGAACCGCCGCACGGGAGACCTACAACAAAGCCAAGAGCAAAGCCAAAGCACAAGGCGCGTCTGAGGACGAGGCGAAAAAAGCAGGGTTTCAAGCGGTGGTTGACTCGGTGTCTCCCACTGAGGCCGGGACACAGGCTGCGCAAGGCAATAGAAAGGTGCCGCCTGAAGTCTGGGCGCAACGGCACGATCTTGTCGCCTGGGGCAGACAGGAGACCACACGCATGACCGAGGCAGCGGAGTTTGCCGAAGGTGAAGAGACGGCGGATAACGCGCTTTCTGAAGAAGATCTGACACGGTTCCAGGAAATCAACGACGTCATGAAGCGCAAGGACTACGCGCGGCTTTACGAAATGAGGGCCGATGAAATGCGTCAGAAGATACAGCGGATACGAGACCTGAACCCGGCGCAGTGGTCGCGAGAAGAACACGAACAAAATAAAGACACCCTTGACGCAATGGATATTGTGGAGACGTATTATCAGGACGACAAGAACACTTTATCTGAGACATCTACAAATGTTCAACATGGTCGCTATACAACTATAAAGGATTTAGTTAAGGCGGCTCTTACCAAGGCAGGGCGCGCTATATCAGGGAATATATTTGTAGATTATTCTATAGTTAGTAAGCAAAATGCGAAAGCGATATTGGACGCAACGGGATTAGATGTATCTGGATATACTAGAACGCTTACAGGTAGCAGTGTCGCGCATATTATTAAGCAGCATGGGGAAAATGGAGTACGTATTAAAGATCATCAAAATCAATTGCCCGTAGGTGTAGAAGATTTTGATTTATTGCCCAAAATCCTAGAAAATCCAGATGTTATAGAATCTGGAGTGAGTGGCCGTGGACTTGATGTAATTGTATCCAAAAAACAAATTGGCGATAAGTATATTGTATTGGAAGAGGCTTTCAGCGGAAGAAAAAAACTTGTCCCACTATCGATGTGGAAAGAGGACGTAGATTACAAAAAGCCAGGGACCCCACCCTCTACGTCCGAAACATTCCAACCCCCAAGGTTGGCGGATGATATCCCTAGCGACGCAAATTTATCATCGCGAGACAAAGACGTCAAGGGTAGCGAATCCCTCTTTGAGCCAGAAAACCCCCAAGCGATGGATAAATCGGCGGCAAAAGTTCGCGATGACGTTAAACGCCAGCTCATAGATGCCGGGGTGAACGAAAAAGAAGCGGAGGCCAACGGTAACATCGTGGCCGCCGCGATGGTCAACTTTGCCAAGCGCGAAGGGATGAGCCCGGATGCGTTTTATAAGCTCTTGGGACCAACGTTTGTCAGGGATGAAGTTATAGGGAATCGGAAGGATCAGACCGGTAAGAAGGGCCCGCGTGGGGCTATCACCCTCCCGGCCCGGATGGGTGGTAAGGGCCTCAAAATCACCCTCACTCCGACCGCCGACGTGACCACGAACATTCATGAGCTTGGGCACTTGTTCCGCTGGATCATGGAACACCAGGCCGCGCGATTCAAGAACGACGCCCAGCTCCAAGCCGACTGGAAGGCGACCCAGAAGTTCGGAGATCACGCGAAATTCGCCGATGGGTTCATCGAGTACGTCAAGACCGGTAAGGCTCCAAACTCCGCGCTCCGCCGCGCGTTCGAGCAGTTCAAACAGTGGTTGACCGACTTCTATCAGCATGTTCACGGCACGGGGGTAAAACTCTCCGATGAGATACGCGGGGTGTTCGATCGGATTCTTGCCGGAGATTCCACATTTGAAGAAACCTATGGGATGGAGAACTCTCTAAAGAGCACGGGGAACCAGACGTATGACTCAGAAATGAGCGAAGCAGCTAAAAGGGCTAAGGTAATTCCCATCGATACGCAGGCTGTGCCGGTAGATTACAAAAATACCAAGGCGCTTATAAAATGGGTTAAGGGTGAATTGCAGGGAAAGCATATCGTCATAAAAGACGATAATTTAGAGATAGAATTTACCGGTCAGGGATTGAGGGACAGCGGGAAGGTCAGGGGCAAAGAACAACGGCAAGCCTACACGGTTCTTGAGGGGCTTGTAGAAAATTCGGTGTTTGATCATTTTGAAGATGCCGATGAGCGCCATCCTGATCTTATTGGACAAAATGTTTATTATGTTGGAGCAAAGATAGGAAACGGGGAGAAATCACGCTATTTCTCTGTGCGAATAAAGGTAGATATGCCAAAAAGCGCACAAACCCCTTCTTATAAGGGACATGCTACAAAAGAAATAGTTCCCGATCCGTCCCTGGGGCTCTCCGCTAACGCGGCCGTTTCCCGCTCGGCTTGGGGAACCATTTCCGAAATCACTCTAGATGTCCTGAGCGGGAAAGTCAACCCGTCAGAAGTCGACAACAATATCCTTCATCAAGAAGCACTTGAAGAGGGGAAACAGCAGGACCCGCGTTTGGAGCCCGTGAAGTCGAAAAATCCGAATATCGAAATCATGCGTAAGAAACGTGACACGAGCAGGAACACACGATTGATGGATTACGTAAACAGCCCCAATATCGTGGCAGAGCGCCACGCGCTGTTCAGGCCGTTTCTCAATATGGCCAATGATGCTCAGGCTAAACAAGACCGGATGCGGACGAACTGGAATCGGACGGCCGATAAGATTTACGGCAAGCCGGGGATTTTCGGGCGCCAAGAGGGGCTTGTCTCAGAGGAGAAACACGAGGTATTCAATAAGATTTTAATCAAGGGAGACATGCTGGGAAAGGTTTTCAGCAACGAGGAGCTTACCGAACTCGGCGCCGACGCCAACATGATCAAAGCCTATAAGATGGTACGTGCTCTCTTCGACAACGCTCATAGGATGTTGAGCGATCAACGGAATAAATACAACAAGGAAGATGTCAATTATCGCGAGGGCTATGTGCCTCACTTCTTCCATGCCTGGCGTGTCATGAAAGACGGAAAAATCGTCACGAGTTACAGGAGCATGTCCGAGGCCGCGAAAGCGGCGGAGGGGATGCTTAAAGAGAACCCCAACGACAAACTACAAATCATGCCAGCAATGGACGACTTCGGCGGACAGGCGAAAGTAGACGCCGTGACCCTGGGCGACATGCAGTATTTCAAGCTGATTCACAATGTCGAGAATACTTTCGCTCTGAGCACGGAGGACGCGCGGGCGTTCCTGGACGACGTGGCCAGGATGAAGAACCGTAGCCGGGTCTTTAAAAACGCGTGGCAACGCAAGGGGTCCACCGGATTCGATACCGATATGGAATACGCCTTGCGGCATTACATGAACCTCAGCGCGCGATACTTCGCAATGGACACGTTGAAACACGATGGAATAAACCTCTTTGAGCGGACCTTTGGACGCTTCAACAACGAGCACAAGGGACTCGCGGGATACACAAAGCGATACCTCAATGACGTTCTCGGCGTTCTGGGAACCATCGAAGAGACACTAAACAACTGGATAAGGGACAGTTGGATAGGACAACATATCCCTGACTACATCGGCGACCGGCCCGCAACAATGGGGGCCAACATGCTGGCGAGCGGTGTCGCACACGCCAAGCTGGGGGTTTTGAACGTGGCCTCGGCCTTGATGAACCTCACGCAGTTGAACGGAACTCAGGCGCTGATCGGCCTCAAGTATACGGGGCGCGGGATAGCGGAATACGTCCACCCGACCCTTATAACACAGAGGCTATACCGCGAAGCGGGCATAGAGGAAAACATTTCTATGGAGAATCCCAGCGGATACAGCAAGATTCATAACGTCAGAGGGGCGCTGACAAACGCTTCTATGGCTCTGTTCCGGTATGCCGATGGCATGGTACGGAAGGCCACGTTGATAGGCGCATACCGAAAGGGAATCGACGAGGGCATGAGCCGCGCCGAGGCTATAGAATACGCCAAGAAGATCAACGAGGATGTGAATTTCAACTATAGCGTCGCGGACACTCCAGACCTTTTTAGGCGGGCCGGACCATTGGGAACGCTTCTTTTGCAGTTCAAGAAATACGGCGTAAAACAGGCTGAACTGGCTTTGCCTGGGTTCGGGAAGCTGAAGGGAAAACAGATGGCGCGTTTTTGGGCCTTGCAGCTTGCCCTCAGCGGTCTGGTTGGGTTACCCGCGTTCGACCTCATTAAAAACATCTGGAAGTATTTCTTTGACGACGACGTGGAATTGGAACTGAAGAGCCTGGTCGGTAAGAGCGGCCTTCCCGCGCCAGTCAAGCGAACCGTCCTCTACGGGGCGTTGTCGAACGCCGGCATCGATATCGGGAGGCGTGTTGGGATGGGTGACTTTGTTCCGAGTTCGATGGGCGACTTTGCCGGCCCGACACTCAGTACCGTTGATCAAGTTGCCAGGGCGTTCCCCAAGATCTTCACCGATGGGAATTTCATTGATACCCTCGAGGCGCTATCGCCCGGCATCGCGAACCCCGTGAAGGCATTCATGACCGGAGAAATGACGGACAAGCGGCGCGGTCGAACGCGGTTCAAGTATGAAACGACTATGAAACGACCGGCGAGAAAGTGGCGCGAGCTACGGGGGCCCGGCCTATCCGCGAATCCGTGGAAGGCGATGCGGTGAGGCTGGCCAATTATGAGCAGCAGAAGCGCAGCGAAGAAGAGACCAAGGCCATTGACGCCTTTGTGAGGGTGTACAACAAAACCGGTACGCCGGAATATCAGAAAGCGCGGAGGCGTTTGACTGAGTTGCGCATCGATTCTAAGCGGGTGGTACAAGAAATTAAAAAACGTAGGCAGGGTACGGACTATGAACGGGCTCTAAGGGGATCCCGCACGCGTAGGGGTATGGAGAAGCGGCAGACGCTGACGGACTACGGGAGTATGAGGTAAACGACAACGGGGAGGGCCGTAGCCCTCCCTTATTTTGTTCCATTAAGATTCACCTCATACCTTGGCACACGCAGCGTCACTCGAAATTTACCAAATCCGGGAGTACCTAAAACCGGAGGGATGACTTCAGTGTTTTTGATATTTTCTGGGTGTTCTTGTTTCATGCGTAAAAATTCATCCGGGTTAAGATCAATCGTATTTTTTATGCAGAGATATGTCATAGCACCCACCTCTTTAGAATTATACAGCTTGGGACCCCTTCACGTTATCCAGCCAGTCCGCGTACCACTGCATCATTTCGCGGCGCTGTGGGAGGTACTTCGCGTGGTTGTAAGCCTCCCGCACAGCGTTTTTATCTACATGGGAAAGTTGTCGTTCAATCCAATCCGCGTTAAAGCTGTTTTCGTTGAGAACAGACGAGGCCATGCCTCGAAAGCCGTGAGCGGTCATGTCAGCGTTTCCGTATCCCATAGAGCGGAGAGCGACGCGAACAGTGTTCTCAGACATGCAGCGCCCGTCATTACGCGTGGAGGGAAAAAGCCATTTTTGATGTCCTGTAAGGGCCCGAAGTTCCTTCAAGAGCTCTAGCGATTGCTGGGCCAAGGGGACAAGGTGCAGGAGCTTCATCTTCATTTTTTCTTCGGGGATGACCCATTGTGCTTTCTCCCAATCCATCTCTTTCCACTCCGCCGCGCGAACTTCACCGGGGCGGCAGAAAACCAGAGCCGAGAGCTTCATTGCACACCGAACGACATCGTAAGGATAGGCGTCGATTCGGCGCATAAGGAACCCGATTTTTGCGGGATCCGTAAGAGCGGCGTAATGCTTTTTTTTTACGAGTCTGGAGGGCGCCACGCAAAGCTAACGTGGGGTTCGTTTCAGCCCTGCTCGTGGCGATGGCGTAGTCAAAAACCTGGCCAATGATCTGCTTGAGCCTGGAGGCCGTTTCAATGGTTCCCTTATCCTCTATGCGCCGGCAAAGTTGAAGGATGACGCCTGCGGTAATGTTGGCCAGCTTCATGTGGCCGATGAAAGGGAATATTAATTTGTTGAGGCGTAAGCGTAACGTGTTGAGGTAACTTTCAGCAGACTTAGGAATCATACGCTTTTTCATCCACTCCTCGGCCACAGAAGCGAAAGTCTCCGTGTCGAACCCGAGGCGCTTACCGGTTTCAAGTGACTTTCGCAGAGCAGTATTTTTTCACGGGCCTCCTTCAGCGTAATGCCTGGATACACGCCCGCGGAGGTCCGCCGCTCTTTTCCGCCAACCCAGTACCGAATAATTCAATATTTTTTCCCGTTGGGGCGAACTTCCAAGCCTAATCCATGCCCGTCTGTCAGTATGTAGGTTTTTTCTTCCGGTTTTGCTTGTCGAACTACGAGTTCAGTCAGAGCCATTGTTCCACCACCGCGTATAAAGGATTTTTCTTATACGCTTTATTATACCGTATCGTTCTAAATTGATGGGGATTTATGGGGATTGCTGTGGATATCTGAGAGGGCAAAAACCCCGCTGTGGTGGGGATTTTAAACGCATCTAGGTGGGCCTGGATTGTTAATATGGTGGGCGGCAGAGGAACTGAAGCGCCCTCCCAAAGAGAGCTGTAAAAGCTCGTTGAGGGCTGTGGTGAATAGCCTTGCAAAAAACGGAGGGCCGTGTTTAGTCCGAGTGTATAAATTGGGAGAGAATCAGGGAAAGCCTCTTATCGGTTTTTGGAGCGGCTACTCCGAAACCGAAAAAGAAATAGATCTGACACGCTTGGAACTGTGCGAAAGCGCTCCCGATCTAGCCGCTCTTATTGAAAAGCAACCTCGCCGTTGTTGGATCAACCACCAATCGGGTGTAGTAATTGAGTTTGTAGAAGGCGACAAAGATTATAACGAGAGCATCGAAACGTATCTGCGCTCGAAATACCAACGGTGGCGAACCGGCATAGTACGCCCCCATTAATCGGACTCTGGCGGAGGCGCAGGCGGCGGTGTTCTTTCAGAAGGTCTGCTGTCCCTTAGTGGATCGTAGTTCTTTTCAACCCTTTTCGAGTTACATTTTTCATTGAGTTCTTCTGGCGCTCGCTTATCTGGCATTGTAAAGTGAATGGGCTCATACGAGCCCATTTCTCGCTAAACCTGATGCTGTAATTCTCTTTCAAGTGCTTCGGAAAGCACCTGAGAGAAATTGATTCCGGCTTGTTCTGCCTGATAGGCCAGTCGTGCCGGGATGGTCAGATTCTTGCGGACGGTCTTCTCTCGCAGTGGGAGCATCCACGCCTCGATAACGACCAGCGCCTCATCTCCCTCGGTGTGAATAGTGCGAAAATCCGAGGGGGAAGGGATAGTGTCTCCGTCGTCTTCGAGACACGACAGGTGACCCGCCAATGCGTCCTTAGCCATCTCGATGGCCTCTTCTTGATCGTTGCCGCAGGTGTTACAGCCGGGCAGATCAGGGAACGATACAGCAACGCCGTCGCTGTCGTAACTGAAAACCGCAGGGAATATGTAACGATCTGGCTTTTTCCTCATTTTCAGTCTCCTTTGTTGCAGGAGGGGCTATATGAGCCCCGCCTGCTTGAGTATCTTCTTGTACGTCTTGGGGTGAAGATTCTTCTTCGGATGCGGTACGGTAACCTTGCCTGGTTTGTTCGGGTGTTTGAAGTGATGGTGACTACCTTCCGCCTTCTGAAAAACCCATCTGTCTGCCTCTATCTCGCTAATCGCTTCATTTGAGCTTTTGATTCCCCTCACCTCCTCATCTGATGGTGATATCATACTATGCGCATAATATACGTGTCAAGATATATTTAATAAAAAATAATAGGTTAGGAGACCTTGTTGATGACGCCGAAACAAGAGGGTTTTGTCAGGGCGTATATCGAACTCGGCGACGCCGCCAAAGCCTACCGAGCCGCGTATAACGCCGAACGAATGAAACCCGCGACTATTTGGAAACGTGCAAGCGAACTTATGAGCAACGGGGAGGTTACGGGGAGGATTGAGGAGCTACGACAAGCAGCCGCCGAAAGCGCCAAATTGACCCTCAAAAACCATCTCGATATGCTGGCCGAACTTAGAGACAATGCGCGAAACTTGGAACAAATGGGTGCCGCGGTGAGCGCGGAGGTGTCGCGGGGCAAAGCGGCGGGTCTGTACGCCACACGGCAAGAGGTGACCGGTAAAGAAGGTGGTCCGATTGAGATCAAAAGCGACATTGATCTGTCGCGGTATACGGAAGAGGAGTTGATGCTTCTTGCTCAACTTGTCTCAAAAGATGGCCCTGGAGCGGGCAATAAAGCGGACAATAAAGGGAAAAACATTGCCGACACTGGCAGCGATCAATGCCCGCCTGAAAAAAATCGAAGAAGAATGGATGTGACATGTGGCACAAAGACCCTGAAAGCATTAAACTCATGATAGGCATACTTTTGGGGGTGTAAGAATGCTCGTCTTGAGTATTGGGGGCTTTCCTATAGGATTTGGAGTTAAAGGGAAT